>JAYEFR010000113.1:0-3237 GCA_034716155.1 Thermodesulfobacteriota bacterium | reverse complement strand
TATCTTTGTGTGACCTTCTTCAACCGCCTCTATGGCCTTTTTTGCGAGTGGTTTTACCTTCACAAACCACTGCTTGGACAGATACGGTTCTATAACGGTCTTGCACCGATAGCATTTCCCCACAGGTACCTTGTAGGGGACTTTTTTAATCAGACATCCCTTTTCTTCAAGGTCTTCCTCTAATCTTTTCCTGCATTCAAACCTGTCAAGGCCTTCATACACTCCAGCGTTATCATTCATTGAACCGGAATCACCAATGACTGTGATTACATCGAGGTCGTGCCTGAGGCCCAGTTCAAAGTCGTTGAGATCATGCGCAGGCGTAATCTTCACAGCCCCTGTCCCAAACTCAGGAGACACCATCGGATCTGCAATCACGGGAATTTTTCTGTCCATGATGGGGAGTATAACCTCTTTGCCTACTACAGAGGCATATCTTTTATCAGATGGGTGCACAGCCACTGCGGTATCCCCCAGCATGGTCTCCGGCCTGGTAGTTGCGACCACAATCTCGCCGGCCCCATTTGCAAAGGGATATCTTATATACCAGAAAAAACCGTTTTCTTCTTCATGCTTCACCTCTAAGTCTGATAGGGCGCTGTGACACCTGGGGCACCAGTTCACTATATAATTACTTCGATATATGAGCCCGTCATTATAGAGGTTCACAAAGACCTTTTTCACTGCCCTTGACAGACCATCATCCATGGTAAATCTTAGCCTATCCCAGTCGCACGATGCCCCCAGGCGCTTCAACTGGCCTATAATCAGTCCTCCATGCCTTTGGCGCCATTTCCATACTTCATCTATAAAGGTGTCTCTTCCAAGGACATCTCTTGTTATGCCCTTTTTTGCCAGATATCTTTCAACCACGTTTTGCGTGGCAATCCCGGCATGATCAGTACCCGGCATCCAAAGCGTATTAAATCCATCCATACGTTTATAACGTATCATGATGTCCTGAAGGGTGTTATTCAAGGCATGGCCCATATGTAAGGCGCCGGTAATGTTGGGCGGTGGGATGACTATACTATAGCACCTTTTCTCGCTATCCCCCTGCTGTGCATGAAAAAAACCCTTTTCCAGCCAGAAATTATACCATTTTTCTTCTATTTCCTTTGGATCGTATTCATTCTCTAGCATCTGCTCCCTCTATAAATGAGCTTTGTCCTTATTATTAACACGGAGACTTACTATCATCAAATGATGTTCCGGTAAAGTAATGAATGGGACATCTTGTCTGGAGAAGAGGTTATAACAAAATAAAAATATACCAAGACCATATACTGTTGTCTAATTTTATTATATCTCTGTCAGTAGTCAGTTGTCCGTTGTAAAACCTCAATATAAGGATGATCCCCTTCCAATATACCACAAACAACTGACCACGAACCACGGACAGTTGAAACCTGACCCCTGACAAGTATTTTTCATACAACCCCTGGGTTATCTTTTGCGACTAATCACTGCCCCTGCGGCCTGTCATGGTCTCCGACGAGGTGGCGATTCCCATTATCCTGGAGAGAAGGTCCATCACTGGTATGGGAAGAATCCCCTTTACAATGGGCACTGCATACACAGAAAAAGGCACCCCTATCATGGATTTGCCCTTTTTTACTCCATCTATAATTTTTGTTGTCACCTCTTCAGCCCCCAGCAGTTTCGTCCCCTTTACAGCCTTAGCCCCATCAAACATACCAGTGCCTACTGTGTTGGGACACACATATGTGAATTTAATATTTTTGTAACCAGCCAGTTTCATCTCCTGCCTCAGGGATTCCGTAAGGCCTATAACACCAAACTTGGTTGCACAGTAGTCTGTAATGTATGGCACCCCTAGAAGACCGCCGGCAGAGGCCATATTTACTATATGACCCTCTCCTTTAGAGATCATCCCGGGTAAGAATGCCTTCATTGTCCAGAAGTGTGCAAGCAGGTTTACCGCAACTGTCTTCTCGATTATCTCATCCGGCTTTTCTAAAAATGGATTTGATTTTACTACCCCGGCGTTATTTACCAATATATCTATAACCCCGAATTCTTTTCCCACCTTATCTGCCAGGGCATAAACAGCCTTTCTATCAGAGATATCGCATTTGTAGGTAACTATGTCTCCCAATGAAGACATTGCTTCCTTTGTCTTTTCTAAGATATCTTGCCTTATATCAACGATAGCAACCCTTGAACCTTCCCTTAAAAACAGCCCTGCCAGAGACCTGCCCATACCCAGGGCCCCACCTGTTATAAGGACGTTCTTATTTCTTAAATCTTTCATTCTATATACCTCCTATACACTTAATAAAAATCTTCTTGCACCACTATATAATAAATCCCAGATAAAAGCGAATCTAATACCAAGTGTTCAATCAGTTAATTTACAAAATTGTCAGTGCGAGCTTTAGCGAAGCAATCTAAAGGCTGAGATTGCCACGTCGCTAAAGCTCCTCGCAATGACATTGATTGCAACTTGGTATAAATTATGACTCAAGATGATCACACTGCCTTTATTTTGCCAGCTTAACCTGCCAATATATTAACATTTTTTTGGGTTAAATTTTTTTGTAAAGATTTTTTTGACACGTGCCGAAAGGGCATATAATGATTTTGAGAAGGCATATAACACTTATATTTTTTTCCCTGAGTTTTATCCTATTTGCGCCCCCCTGCTGGTCTGCCACCATGGAAGATACATTAAGAACTATCGGTAACACATTGAATATAGAGGTCTTTATGGAAGATGATATTACCAGGGACGATGGCAACCCACTGCCAGGTGATATAAACTCTATTGATCCCAGGGTAGTCCTGGAGAGGGTGCTCAAGGGCTACAGCTATGCAGTGCTCTTTGACGATGCTACACCTTCAAAGGTATGGGTATATAAAAAGGGTAAAGGTCCTTTTGTAAGGGTGTCACAGCTGGAAGAAGGCATTGAAACCGGAGCTGACATAAGCATAAATGCCCCTATACCGGTATCCGGCGGTGGTAAGACAAATACCATTACCAGGGCGTCACCTGTTATTACCTATGATAGGGGTGTCAAAAAATCACGCACCGGCATCAATTATAAGAAAAACGCATTCGGCTATAAAAAGCCCATCCTTTCCCCAATATCCGCAAAAAATAATCCATCCCTGATCCATTCAGGGGCATATACATACAAGGCATTTAAGAAAAATAAAGAAAAGGCTGAACAAGATAAGTTAATGTCCCAAACTGCCATGATGAGACAGTTAAGG
>JAYEFR010000112.1:0-3244 GCA_034716155.1 Thermodesulfobacteriota bacterium | reverse complement strand
GTCAGGTTCTTTGTCCGTTCCATGATGATATCTATAGTGCTTTTTATATCTGCCATTTCCTTCACATCTCGAATGGAATACAATCGAAAAAAAGATACCCTAATTCCTTTACATAATCAAGGGCCTTATTTTTTGAGGCTTTGCTCAAAAAATGAGGCCCTTCGGGATATTTGTAAGTCAAATAACTGGCGATTATTACTTTATCTATCAATAATTTCCATCCCCCCTTTGAAACGAGCCAGAAGAAAGTCCCCCTTTGAAGGGGGCCAGGGGGATGTTATTGGAAGAGCAACACCCCCTGACCCTCCATCAAGTGGTAACACCCCCCAACCCTGCTAGGCAAGAGGTTATCTATTGTTTGCTATAAATAGATAATTGATGCTATAAGTTAAAGGCATCCAAAGGAGGTCATAAGATGGAAAAAGAGGTTAAGAAAGAGGCTAAAGAAAGCAAGGAAAAGGATCTCAAGGAAACCAAACCCCTATATAAAATGACTGTCAAGGAGCTCAAGGAAGTAGCCATGGAGATCCCGCATGACCATGAGAGTGTAGCGGTAAGCGATATGAAAAAGGATGAACTCCTTATATTTATCAAGGAAGCCAGAGGAATCAAGGAAGAGGAGCCGGAAAAAGAGAAAGAGAAGAAGAAAAAGAAAAAATTTGGAGAAAGACAAATCTTAAGCAAGAAAGAAATCCGGAAAAAGATTATACAGCTAAGAGAGGAAAAAAGAGCGGCACAGGAAATAAGAGACCGGAAAAAGACCGACCTCTTGCGCCGCCATATCAGCCGCTTGAAGAAGCAAACTCGGAAGATCGCTCAAACTTGAATAAGCCGGATTGTTAAGCATCAATCTCAAATGGAATACCTTCCGAAGGGAATCCTTTGGGGTAACATCCTGTCAAACCTGTCCCCTCAATCAGTTTCTAAACGTATCAACGCAATTGGAGTCAGGACAACAAGTAAAGTACAGAAAGATAATGACAAATGCTCCCGCACAATACAAACATATGCCAGATGGCATGGTTATATGGTAATTGTTTCCAAGCATAAAAAATGACTCCCGCGGTATAGGTTACCCCACCAATTGCCAGCCACAACATGCCACCAGGTGGTATACTGACCAACATTTCCCTCAAAGCAATCACGCATAACCATCCCATCAAGATATAAAACACTACAGAAAATATTCGGAAACGACCCATAAAAAGGGCTTTAAAAACAATCCCCAAACAAGCCAATCCCCAGATAATACCAAACAATGTCCAGCCCCAGGCACCTCTCATACTAACCAACAGAAACGGGGTATATGTTCCGGCAATGAGGAGAAAGATAGAGGCGTGGTCAAAGAATCGAAATGCCCGTTTAACCCGAGGATTTTGAAAACTGTGGTAAAGGGTTGAAACCATGTACAGAATAATTAATGTGATACCGTAAATACTGAAGCTCACAACCCGCCACATATCGCCGTACAATACAGCCAGAATCACTAACACGACTAACCCGATAGCACTAAGAACAGCCCCAATGCCATGGGTAATACTGTTGGCTATCTCTTCGCCCAAGGTGTAAACTTCAGGGGACTGTAAATTAACCGTTCTTTCCATATGCAAAATCAATTTGTTCCCCAAAGCCCTTTGCGTTATTTATAGACATATCAACCTAATCCAATTCCGATTCGGCTGTCGCCATCAAAAAATTATTTTCATGGATTCAACCATTAGGTACAACATAATTATAGCCTCTAATGGAGCAAATACTCTAAGCATTCCCTTGCCCTATTGCTAAGCGGCAGTTCAATCCGTCTTCGCGTACGATTCCTGTTTCCTCACTATCACTACACCCTAACTGGTAACTGTGTCCATACCTATCTACGGCCTGATCATCGATTGAATTGTCCTAAAATTTTGTGTATGTAATAATTATAAAATTGCTTTATTGAGGGTAACCGTTGTCAATTTTCATATTGTTGAAAGATAAATTTTTTGTATTTAACGAAAGGATTGAAACACTATGCCGGCCAATCTGTCACCTCAATATTTAGAAGCAGAAAAACGATATCGCCAAGCAAAAACACCGGAGGCCAAGATAGATGCCCTAGAAGAGATGCTTGCCATCATACCGAAACACAAGGGCACAGATAAGCTCCAGGCTGATCTCAAACAAAGACTTTCTAAACATAAAGACCAGACACTTAAGAAAAAAGGGGGCACCAAGCAAAAGTCCGTCTTTTTAATTGACAAAGAAGGGGCAGCTCAGGTTGCGGTTATCGGCCCTCCTAATACAGGCAAGTCATCACTCATCGCAAGATTAACACATGCCTCCCCGGAGGTAGCCAACTTTCCCCACACCACCCATAATCCGACACCGGGAATGGCCCCTTTTGAAGACATCCAGTTCCAGTTTGTGGATACCCCGCCTATCACAAAAGATTACGTCGACCCGTTGATAGCTGATCTGATCCGCCGGGCCGAAATCGTGGTTATCCTGCTGGATCTGACTGCCGATATCTTGCAGCAATTTGAAGACACACTCTCCATCCTTAAGACATTTCGCATCTTCCCGGAAGGATTTCCTGTTTCTCAAGATTTGAGAAAACCTCCCTGTATCAAGAAAATACTGGTTGTCATCAACAAGATGGACAAACCAAAAGACGAAGAAGATTTCGAGATCTTCTTGGAATTGACCGATATGAAATTGCCCTGTCTAGGTATCTCAACCCAGACCGGGAAAAACCTTTTGGCGTTTCTTGAAAAGCTCTACGATCTGTCTCATATCATCCGTGTGTATTCGAAAACCCCGGGAAAGAAACCTGACATGGATGAGCCATTCGTAGTCCAAAAGGAGAGCACCTTGGGGGATCTGGCCGGTAAGATCCACAAGGACTTCACAAAGAAGTTGAGATATGCCAGAATATGGGGTAAGGCGGTCCGCGATGGACAGATGGTACAGCGGGATTATGTGATGCAGGACGGAGATATTGTGGAGATTCATATCTGATAAACTCGCAAAAGTCTAGAAACGTGTCATTGCGAGCGAAGCAATCTCATATTGCATAACCATTTAAAATTATTAGATTGCTTCGTCGCTTAAGCTCCTCGAAATGACAAGTTGTTGAGACTTTTTAAAAGATCATCAAAAGTGGCTGCTCCCATCCCAGCAATGGGTACATAATCTATCTTTTGGCAGCCCTATGGCTTTCACAAGATCATCCAATCTCTGAAATTTCAGAGATGTCAACCCCAAA
>JAYEFR010000111.1:0-3281 GCA_034716155.1 Thermodesulfobacteriota bacterium | reverse complement strand
CAATTTCTGAATCAATGGATGCATCTTATCCTCCTTTAATAAGTTATGAATTCAGGAATAGGCCCGCTACCCAAGGTGTAAGTGTATCGCTCATATTCCCTCTGTTCCTCAAAAGAAATCCATTATTAGTTAATGATATGGGTAGTATACCATAAATCTTTGACAACGACTAATCGGTTTTGCATTTTTTCAAAACCCCTGTATACCTTGAAAAGGAGGTATTCTTTATGTATAAGTTAATCACTATGAAACAATACTCTGTTACATTGATTCCTGAAGGGCTTACAAAGACCTTCGATGAGGACACCCTCCTTGTTGATGCACTTACTGATATGGGAGTTGTTTTGAGAACATCGTGCGGAGGCAAGGGGATATGCGGAAAATGCATGGTAAAGGCCCAAGGTGGGTTATCTGAGAGGACAGATCAGGAAAAAAGGGTACTTAAAGACAAGCCAGGCTATCGTCTGGCATGCCAGGCCCGTCTCAAGGGGGATGTAAGCGTCTTTCATGACAGGAGAGATTTCATCACACACAAGGCATACCCCTTGCTTGATCCGAATAAATCCTACTCCATTGCAGTTGATATCGGGACCACATCGGTCCAGCTCTCGCTTGTTGATCTTTCACATAAGAGATCCTATGAGATAGGTACATTCCTCAATCCCCAAAGGAGGTTTGGGGATGATGTGATTACAAGGATTGCCGCATCAAGCAAGCCCAAGGCCTTTGGCCGGATAGTGCACTGCATTAGGGAGGAGATCTTTTCAACAATTACTCAGGCGCTTAAAGAGATGTCGCTTCCCTTGACCAGTATTGAAAAGATCGTCTTTTCAGGCAACACCACAATGCTTCACTTTCTCTTTGGGTTGGATGTGTCTTCCATGGGTGTCTATCCCTATGAGACCAAGTGTCTTGATTTCGACGATTTTACATTGGCAGACATTGAGGCTGATATGTTTTCTCATTCGCAGATTTATGCCATACCTGCCAGGGGCGCGTTTTTAGGTGGTGATCTTGTTGGCGGGCTTTGCCTTTGTTATGAAGATGGATTTAAGGCCAACACATTTTTTATTGACCTTGGAACCAATGGCGAGCTGTTTCTTATCAATAAAGCAGATGAGATATTTGCGACTTCATGCGCAATGGGGCCGGCCCTGGAGGGGATGAATATATCAAGTGGGATGACTGCAGATGCCGGTGCGATTACCCATGTATACGAAGAGTCTGATTCTCTTCGATACCAGATGATTGGAGACGGCACACCGGTTGGCATAACCGGCACTGCACTCATTGATATCGTCTCGATCTTTCTTCAAGAGAATATCATCATGGATTCTGGCGCCTTTGCTCGTGATGTCGACAGAATACCGCTTCTGGCGCCTGCAATATACGAAGCAACCAAAGATGCAAGGCAGGTGAATTTGTGGGGAGACATAGCCCTTACTCAAAAGGATATTCGAAGTCTCCAGCTTGCCAAGGGTGCGAGTCTTGCCGCATCACGTTTCCTTTTAAAGGCAGCGGGTTGCACATCGAGGGATGTCGAGCGTGTCTTGATTGCCGGTGCCTTTGGTGAGCATCTGGATATTGATCACTTTAAGAGATTAAAATTTATTCCGGAATTTTCCAACGCATCGTATCACTTTTTGGGCAATACCAGTCTGAAGGCTGCTCAAAGCGCATGCCTGGATCAGGGGTTTTTAAAAAAGGCAAGTGATTTACGGGACAGGATGCATGTTATAGAACTTTCCATGAATCCTGACTTTTATGAAGAATTTATGTCGGCGATGGAATTTTAAAAAGTTATACCATGGATACAATTATACTGGACAAGATCTCTTTTAAGATCGATAAAGACTTTCTCTTCGAGTCGTTACAGATAAAGGGAAATTCCAGTGCAGCAGGGAAATTGTCTGCCATTGCAGATTATGCACAGACCATTACAAGGCCAAAGGCAGCCTACAGGTTATCAAGTGTTGAATTCAGCGAGGATGGTTGCGCGGTTGTTGACGGGGTAAAGTTTAACAGCCATATCATGCGGGTAAATCTTAAGGATGTAAAGAGGGGTTTTCCCTTCCTTGTCACCTGTGGGGGTGAGATTGAACAATGGTCGAATGGTTTTGATAGCATACTGGAGAGCTTCTGGATTGATACCATAAAGATGATGGCCATTGGTGCTGCATTCAACGCGTTTGGCACGCACCTTGAGGAGACATTTCAGGCAGGACCGACATCAAGTATGAATCCCGGATCTTTAGATGACTGGCAATTAGAAGAGCAGGGTAAAATTTTCACAATACTTGGTGATTCCTGTAAGACCATAGGTGTGGAGTTGACGGAGACCTTTATGATGATACCTTTAAAATCCGTTTCAGGATTGCAATTTTCTTCGGATGATAAGTTTGTCAATTGTCAGCTCTGCCCGAGAAAGGATTGTCCTATGAGAAGGGTGCCTTATGATGAGCATCTCTATGTCAAGAAATACCATCCCTTATGACCTACAGGACAGAAAACAAGAGGACCAGCCAGCCGGTGCCGATTGGGACGTAGAAATTGTCATCACAGGGGATGGGGAGCAGTTCCAGGATGGTAACAAAAAAGGCAATCTCCAGCATTAATTTCAAGGTAAGCCCTTCCTGAAGGAGAGAAGCATTACTCAATAAAAAGAACCCTGTAACAAGACAGGCGGCAAGGCAGCCCAAACTGCCCTCCAGAGATTTGCCAAAGATCCTTGTTTTTCCCCAGTTCAGGCCGACAATGGTGGCAAAGGCATCTCCAAGGACAAGGAAAAAGAGGATAGGGATAACAATGACCCGTTTAAAAAAGATGGTTGCAAGAAGAGATCCCAGGATAAAATAGGTTGTCCCGGAGATGCGCATAACCTCCTCTTTCTTTCCAACCGGTGAGAATACCTTCTCCATTAACCATTCTGCCTTGCCTGATGAGAACCTGACAGACTCAATGGCCATTGCCACCATGGCAATCATGGCAAATACATAGATGGTCTCCTGGCGGGTATAATGAAGATAGATAAAAGGAAGGACCAAACCCAGCATCCGGTAGACCTTGCGCCTGATGATCTGCCAGGTTAACCCCTTGTTTTCTTTAACTTCTTGCTCAGCCATTTTCTTCCTCCTTTTGAAGGGGTAGCGCCCCATTAATTCCCTCTTTGGAGGGGGCCAAGATGATGTTATTGGCGGGTACCCCCCTACATTTCCTATAAAACTATCTTTAATCTTTTGTCTTTTTGCCTCTCGATTGGTTCAAGATTACTCATGATTTAA
>JAYEFR010000110.1:0-3285 GCA_034716155.1 Thermodesulfobacteriota bacterium | reverse complement strand
GCGGAGCGCCTTTTCAATATGTGCCTTCTCCACATCCACCAGTGTAAGTTTGCCTGAAAAGCTGTCTATCATGGGTGCCTTGGAATCCGGACTTTGACCGTAATACAGGATATCGGATAGAGTGACAGCCTTGTGATCACATAGCACGCACAGTCTTTCAATAGTATTTTTAAGCTCCCTTATATTTCCAGGCCAATGATATGAAAGCAAAGATTGTTTAGCCTCTTGGGAGAGGTTTTTCACCGTGCTCTGATGTTTCTTTTTATATATCTCCAGATAGTATTCGGCAATGGGTAAGATATCTGATTTGTGTTCCCTAAGGGGTTTTATGTGTATAGGCACCACTGAAATCCTGTAAAATAAATCTTCACGAAACCCGCCTGCCTCTACCTCTGCCCTCAAATCCTTATTTGTTGCAGTAATAAGCCTTACATCTATCTTATCAGGTAGTGTCGTGCCCACCCTCGGGACCTCCTGCTCCTGAATGACACGCAATAACTTTGCCTGGACACCAAGACTTATGTTTGAGATCTCATCAAGAAACAGGCTTCCTTTATTTGCCACCTGAAAACGCCCATCCCGTGAAGAAGTAGCCCCACTGAATGAACCTTTTACATGACCGAATAGCTCGCTTTCCATAAGATTTTCCACCAGGCCGGAACAGTCTACGGGAACAAATGGTTTATCAGCACGACCGCTCAGGGTATGAATGGTTCGAGCCACAAGCTCTTTTCCTGTGCCACTTTCGCCAGTGATTAAAACCGTGGTATCAGCCTTAGCTATCTTCTTTATTGTGCCTTTAAGTTCCTTTATATAATCACTGCCCCCTACCATCTCAAAGAAAGGCTCTTCCTCTTGAGTTTCTCTGATTTCTTTGTCCATAGAAAGGGCATCTTTCACAGCACCCCTGAGTTCATGTGCGCTAAAGGGCTTTGTCAGAAAATTAAAGGCCCCATGCTTCATTGCCTCAACAGTCAAAGGTATGGTTCCGTATCCGCTTATAATAATTATCTTTGCCGATATGTTGTAATCCTGCTTTAGGATTTTTAATATTTCTATCCCATCTGTCCTGGGCATACGAATATCCAGGAAAATCAAATCATAGGAATCCTTGCTCGCCATATCAAGGCCCTTGGCCCCGGAGCCTGTGATATCTACTTGATAGCCTGCACGGGATAATGCTTGATAGCACCCGTCACGGATGCTCTCTTCATCATCTACAACTAATATCCTTTCCCCCTTGCTAGCCAATGCTGGGAATCTCCTCTTGATCCTGGCCCTCTTTTGTATCGGGATCAGTGCCTATGGGTAGCGAGACTATGAATGTTGTACCTTTTCCCTTATCACTTTCTACATCAATAAATCCATTATGGCTCCTTATAATCCCATAGGTAATTGAGAGGCCCAATCCTGTCCCTCTGCCCGGGTCTTTTGTTGTAAAGAAAGGCTCAAAGATGTGAGGTATGTACCCCTTGTCTATTCCGTCTCCTGTATCCGAGATAAAAATCTTCACATGACCAGTACTGGATAATATAGTCTTTATAGAAAGCCTTCCTTTGCCTTCCATAGCATCAGCAGCATTAATGATAAGATTTAAAAAGGCCTGTTCGAGCCTTGATTTGTCTCCTTTTACCTCAGGCAGGCCCTCGCCTAATATAGTCTTTGTAGCTATATCTTGAAACATAGATTGATCCTTCACCAGGTTTAATGTTGCGATAATAAGATCGTTTATATTGAAAAGCGCCATCTCTCCCGAGGGTGCCCTTGCAAAATCTAAAAGATTTTGCACAATCTTTTTACATCGATTGGTTTGATCGGCTATCTTTTCCAGATTTTCCCTTGAAGGGTCATCTTCCGGCAGATCCTCAAGGATTAGATTACTGTATAAAAGGATACCACCTAAAGGATTATTTATCTCGTGTGCAACACCTGCAGCCATTTGGCCTAAGGCAGCCAGACGCTCCGTGCGGGTGATCTGCATAAAGGCCTTTTTGAGCCGATCATCCCTGTCCTTTAAGGATTTTGCCATATTATTAAAGGCCTCATCCAATATGATACAGCACGATGAGCTGTCTTCTGGAAGTTGATAAGTAAGGTCTCCTGCAGCAATGGTTTCTGTAGCCTTCTTCAAAATACGGAACCTTCCTATAATGCTGCTACCTAAAGAATAAGAGATAAAAAACGCAACCATCATACCCAAGCCAGTAATTCCCAAAAATATAGCTATCGCATGTAGCTTCATATCATGGTATTTTGCCTCTAGAATACCTGTATAGAGCATACCAATAATGCGATCATTAATATCATATATGGGTGTGTATGCACTGATATACCAGTCATTCACAACAAATGCCCTTCCAATCCAATCTTTGTCCTGGCCGATAACCTTGTTATAGACCTCTTTAGATACTATGGTTCCTATTGCCCTTTTATTATCCCGCGTGGGTACATTAGTAGAGACTCTAACCCCCCCCTGGAATATGGTGGCAAACCCCATGTCCTTGCCTTTATATTTCTCATTTAAGTACACGGTTTCTTTAACCTTATCTACAATGGAATAATTTTTGTTTAAGAGTATGCCGCCCACTAAGGCCCCTAACATATTCCCTTGCCTGTCAATTATAGGACAGGCCGCCCTTAATACCATACCTCTTGATAAAATTTTTCCCTTTATCTCTGCAGATTGGGGTGTCTTTATAATATCCATACTCACCCTTTGGGTAAGGTTGGGATTTTCTCTCTCTATTTCATCTATAGACATAATCTCGGTAGAGGACACTGGGATCCTTTCGTCTAAACACCTCTTTACAATAGGATCCCATATCATGGTATCTCCCTGCACCTTTGGATTAGAAGCACTGAATAAGAGCCTGGCATGTGTATCAACTATTGATAACATATCCAGACCTAGGCATATTTGACCATTAAATCCGGAAGATTTATCACAGATTAATCCTGCAAGATCTGACAATTTATCGGAATCTTTGTTTTGTATAGCCTCGCGTAGGGATGTCCTTACTGAAACGGACTGAAGCTGAGAACTGAGCTCCTCAAGGCTGTTATTATAGATAAGACCGGCAACATTCAGATTATCCTCTACCTTCCTTTGCACCTCATCAATGGTATTTTTATTTATTGTCCTTATCCCTACAAATGTAGCCACAATACCTGTAAGGCAAGCGGCTATCAAGAAACCCAATATAAGCCGTTTTCTTAGGGTTAGGTTAAAAATCTCCATAAACAATCCTAATGATAAACTCTATCTAGTAGTTTCTATTCTTAATT
>JAYEFR010000109.1:5315-16734 GCA_034716155.1 Thermodesulfobacteriota bacterium | reverse complement strand
CTTTTTAAAAGATCATCAAAAGTGGCTGCTCCCATCCCAGCAATGGGTACATAATCTATCTTTTGGCAGCCCTATGGCTTTCACAAGATCATCCAATCTCTGAAATTTCAGAGATGTCAACCCCAAACGTTCCCGGATCTTCTCAATCATTTCAAGATTCTTCTCTGACCCGGCGCGGGCATACTCATCCAGAAATTTGTCATCAGAGCCTTCAATCTCCATGATAGCCTTTCGCCCTGCAAGATCCAGACTAGACCGTGATGTGGAAAAATTCAGAAACTCACAGGGATGAATGAGTGTAGGACAGGCCAGACGCATATGCACCTCAATAGCACCATACTCGTAGAGTATCTGGACATTGTCTTTCATCTGGGTGCCACGGACAATCGAGTCGTCACAGAAAATGATTTTCTTACCCTCGATCATTGCCCTGTTGGGGATCAATTTCATCCTGGCAACAAGATCCCTCATTGCCTGGCTTTGCGGCATAAAGCTTCTAGGCCATGTTGGCGTATATTTCACGTATGGCCGCATATAGGGGATGCGTCTTTCCTGCGCATACCCAAGTGCATGTCCGATGCCGGAATCAGGAATGCCCGAAACCAGATCGCCCCCCACATGGTCATTCCTGGCAAGGGCTCTCCCGCATCGATAGCGGACTTCCTCCACGTTGATATCTTCATAGTTCGAGGGGGGATACCCATAATATACCCAGAGAAAGGCACATATCTGCATCTTCTCGCCTGATTTTTCCAACTGCTCATACCCATCCGGCGATATAAAGATGATCTCACCAGGGCCTATGTAATAATCGACTTCAAACCCGAGGTTTAACAGTGCACTCGATTCTGAAGATGCTGCATACGCACCTGCTTTCTTCCCGATAACGATCGGTGTCCTCCCTAATTTATCCCGCGCAGCATAAATGCCGTCCTCTGTGAGCAGGAGCATGGAGCACGAACCTTTAACCGAGTCAAAGACATTTTTTATGCCGGCTTCAAAGGAATCCTCCTCGCAGATCAGCATGGAAACCAATTCGGTCGGGTTTATAACTTTACCTGCTGTCTCAGAAAAATATTTTTTCCTGGAAAACGCCTTTCGCCTGAGTTCATCCAGGTTAGCTATCTTCCCCACGGTTACAATACCGAATGTACCTAAATGGGAATTGATGATAAGCGGTTGTGCATCATAATCGCTGATTATACCAATGCCTTTGTTGCCATGGAAACCAGGGAGTTCAGACTCAAACTTTGATCTGAAGTAATTATTCTCAATACTATGGATCGATCTTGTAAACCCTTCAGTGTTGACTACAGCAAGGCCACCCCGTCTTGTACCGAGATGAGAATGGTAGTCTGTCCCGTAAAACAGGTCATTAACGCAATCTTCTTTAGAAGTAATACCAAATAGTCCGCCCATATTGGCCTCTTATTTATTGGAACTTTTCAGCCAAGTCAAGACCAAGATATAAGGATAGTCCATAGCCTCTGTTGCCATCGCAGTGATTATTATTTTGTCACATGATCAAAGGCTATCTTAAACATCCTGCGGATCGGCTCTGCTGCGCCCCATAAGAGCTGGTCGCCTACGGTATACAACGTGATATATTCCGGTCCGATATTGAGCTTCCTGATCCTTCCGACAGGGACTTGCATTTTTCCGGTAACCGCAGACGGTGTAAGATATTTCATGGTGTCTTCCTTTGTATTGGGAATCACCCTTACCCAGTCATTGGACTCTTTAATAATTGCAGTAATCTCATCAATAGGAATACCACGGGTAAGCTTGATGGTCAGCGCCTGGCAGTGACAGCGCATGGCGCCGATGCGCACACAGATCCCGTCGATGGGAATCGGGGTACTGGCCTGAAGAATCTTATTGGTCTCGGCATATCCCTTCCACTCTTCTCTGCTTTGCCCCCCTTCCATGGGGGAATCTATCCATGGGATGGCGCTTCCCGCAAGGGGTACGCCAAAATTTTCTGTCGGGAAATTCTTGTCGTGCATGGTTTCAATCACCCGGCGATCAAGGTCAAGGGCGACACTTGCCGGATCATCAAGCAATTCTTCGGAGGCCTTGCCGATACAAGCCATCTGGGCCACCAATTCACGCATATTCTTTGCCCCTGCGCCGGATGCGGCCTGATAGGTCATGGATATCAACCACTCAATTAATCCCTCTATGAATAATCCTCCTACGGCCATCAACATAAGGCTTACCGTGCAATTGCCTCCGATAAAATTTTTTATGCCTGAAGAAAGGGCGCTATCGATCACATCACGGTTGACCGGGTCTAAGACGATTACGCTGTCATGATCCATGCGCAGAGCAGATGCGGCGTCTATCCAATACCCATCCCATCCGGCATCCCTGAGACTGGGATACACCTTTTTTGTATAATCACTGCCCTGACACGTGACAATAATATCTGTTGTCGCAAGCTCTTTGATATCATATGCGTCCTTTAACGGCGGGATAGCCATGCCGATATCAGGCCCTTTCCGCCCTACCTGGGATGTGGACACAAAAAGGGGTTCAAAACCTATGAAATCATTTTCCGCCCTCATCCTGTCCATAAGGACAGAGCCCACCATGCCACGCCATCCTATAAATCCTACTCTAGCCATGACCCATCCTTTCTATTCCTAACATCTAAAAGGGATATACTCTCTCAATAAATACAAAGAAAGCAGCTGGTAGTCAATCCCTTAATACCGTACAGAATGTTTGCCTATTATCTTATAGGAAAGACCTTCTCGAGAAAGAGGAGGGTATTCAGGGCAAAAGTTTTCGGTCTCCCTTTCAGCAATTTCTGCTGAATAGGCTTTTTACCTGATTTTTCTAATTCCTCCCCGAATTTCAGTGGTATATACTTGGATCGGCAGGGCTTCCCCTTGCTTAACCAGATGGTTCGCGTCTTGGGCTGAATGATAAACGAATAAGTAGTCTCCCCTTCCGCCATTGCATCAAATGCATCCTTCAATCGAAGGCGACGCAAATACCATCCGAAATTCCACAAATGACAACAAATAGTGGAATCATCTACAACCCCTGTTGAGGGGACTTTATAGTTGGGAAGTAAACTGTAATTTGTCTCATGGTCGGATGCAAATCTCATCACAGTTTCCAGGTCAAACTTACCGTTGTATTCCTTAGCCAGCTCCCAGGCACGGCCCAGGCGGGCATAGCTGCCTGCTATCGCTGTTTGCTTACTTGGCTCAACACTGCCAGAGAGCTTCCGACTCAAATACTGGTGGTGATTTGTCTCCACCATAACCCCGGTTTGATCAATCTTTTTTACAGCGATGTGGTTCTTACTATATTCTATGGTAATGGCATTGCCTTGCCCGTCGACCCACATTGAGTTCAAATTGGCGAACACCACCGCACTGTACCCGGAAAGGACAAGTCGATTGCTATCGCTGTAAAGTTTCGATACCTCGTCCACCGTGGAGCAGGAAGATAGGGCCTTTTCGATTATCTCAAATATAGTCGCCCCCTCCATGCCTCCATCTGATACGCCCACAGCATTGCCCACAAAGCACAAGCCCTTCTCGTTCATCATGCCGATGTGCAACCACCCGGGGATACCCCATGCTACATAATTATACCCTCCTGAGGTGGTCACGAAAAAGCGGAATCTATCAAAGAAAAGTTTAGCCGGACGAAGTACGTCAAAGTTCCACAACAGGTATATTTCGTTATCCCTAGTCGCCGGCGGGACAGCAATAAGTGTGGTGCACCCCATAACAATTGGGATATTATATAAGGTTTTCCCCAATGTCAAATTTTTCACTCGAGGATTTAAGGGGGGACCCAATTCCTTCACTGTTAGGCGAATCCTTTCTAAAATTCATCTTCTTCATCCATGTCCCCATATCGCGAAGAAGCTTCTCCAACAGACTCCACAACTAATGGATCCCTTGTGTCCAAAAAAATTGGTGACAATATATATGTTAAACTTTTTGGGAGTTCACTAATCTTTGTCTTTAATCTCTTGCCCCATACCCCTGCCTAAAACATACCTCCCACCCAGAAGGCAGTACGATTCTACCCTTTTTCTCCCATTTTTTACACGAGCGGAAAAACCTTTTTATATTGAGCCATTTTAATGCAGGGGGCATGTATGCAAGCCGACTTGCCTTATCCAGATCCAAAATCCATGGGTTTAAGTCCTTATCTAAGAGTATGTTTTTTATATGGAGGTCTGAGTGAAATACACCACATCCATGGATATCCCTTACGAGCCCCCCTGTCTTTTTTATCACATCCCTGCTATCAAGACGGGTTGTCTCAAGATATGTCATCAAATCTATCGAATCAGGAACAAGAACGGATATTACACAGATATTATAGAAAATACCTTTTCTTATAAACCTTACGGCCAATACCTCTGGAGTGGGTATACCCTTAGAGATCAGATATGAACTCACCTTTAATTCTCTAATGCTCCTTTTTACAATCAAAAACCTGTCTTGCATGAAGGCCCTTAACATCCCACCATGCACAAGGGGCCTTACCACGATATTGCCATCCAGGATGTATATCTTGCCCCTGCCCCTTAGTTCAGATGGGCTGCCTATCGTCCCATCAAGGGGGATTTTATTCAGTAAATCTTTTCCGGCAGAGATATATATGATGGTAGTGTCTTTCTCTTTATGTATACTGTATCTTTCCGGCAAAGGATTTTCCATCATTTTTACGACTCCACGGCCATATGTATCCTCTTAAGCCTGTTCGCCTCATCCCTGAACCTGGCTGCATCCTCAAACCTGAGGTCATCTGCCGCCTCATACATGTCCTTCTCAATCTTTGCAATGACCTCCTTCAAATCCCTTATTGATGCAGGCCCCATTGATGTCTTTATCTCGGCAGACATATCAGCATAGTCCCTCTCATAAATAGATGCCAGTATATCTCTAATATTTTTCTTTATGCTCTTAGGCGTTATATTATGGACCTTATTATATTCCTTTTGTTTCTCCCTTCGCCTGACTGTCTCCCTTATGGCATAATTCATAGAAGATGTTATATTATCTGCGTACATGATTACCTTTCCGTTTATATTCCTTGCTGCCCTGCCGGATGTTTGAATGAGAGAGCGATTTGAACGTAAAAACCCTTCTTTATCTGCATCCAGAATGGCTACGAGGGATACCTCTGGTATGTCCAGACCCTCCCTTAACAGGTTTATCCCTATGAGGACATCAATTTTTCCCTCCCTCAATGCCTTGACGATCTCTATACGCTCCAATGTGTCAATATCAGAATGCAGATACCTTACCTTCAGGCCTAGGTCCTGATAATATTCCGTAAGATCTTCCGCCATGCGTTTTGTAAGGGTAGTAACCAGGACCCGCTCCCCTGCCTCCACCCTCTTTAAGACCTCTGAATAAAGATCATCCACCTGGGTTGATGCAGGCTTTACCTCTACTTCAGGGTCTATAAGCCCTGTTGGCCTCACGAGCTGTTCTGCCACACTTCCTTTTGCTCTTTTGATCTCATACTCACCCGGCGTCGCAGAGACATAGACTATCGTATTCACAAGGGAGTTGAACTCATCAAACCTCAATGGCCTGTTATCAAGGGCGGAAGGCAGCCTGAACCCATATTCCACAAGTGTTGACTTTCTCGAACGGTCTCCGCGATACATACCTATCAACTGCGGCACTCCCACATGTGATTCGTCTAAAAACACCACTGTGTGCCTTGGGAGATAATCCATCAATGTGGGTGGCGCATCCCCTGGCCTGCGTCCTGTGAGGTGCCTTGAGTAGTTTTCTATGCCCTTGCACTGCCCGGTCTCCAAAAGCATCTCTATGTCATAATTTGTCCTTTCCTCTACACGCTGGGCCTCTATCAGGCTACCTTCCCCCCTGAAGTATTTCACCCTTTCCTTTAATTCATCCTTTATCGCATCAATTGCCCTTAGGAGATTTGACCTTGGCGTGACATAATGGGATGCCGGATATATGGGGAAATGTGTAAGCGGGGCCATCTTTTTGTGGGTAAGCACATCTATTTCCCATATGGCATCTATCTCGTCTCCAAAGAGCTCAATCCTTATGGCCTTGCTCTCTTCATGCACAGGGAATATATCTATTGTATCTCCTCTGACCCTGAATGTACCCCTGTGAAAGTCATAATCATTCCTTATATACTGGATCTCAACCAATTTTTTTAGTATATCGTCCCTGCTTATTGATCTGCCCTTCTCCAGATAGAGGAGCATACCCTGATATGCCTCTGGAGAACCAAGGCCATATATGCAGGATACAGAGGCTACGATAATACAGTCCTCCCGCTCGAATAAGGCCCTTGTTGCCTTATGTCTGAGTTTGTCTATGTCGTCATTTACAGAAGAGTCTTTCTCAATATATAGATCCCTGGAGGGGATGTATGCCTCTGGCTGATAATAATCATAATAGCTTACAAAATACTCCACTGCATTATCAGGGAAAAGCTCCCTAATTTCGCCATAGAGTTGTGCAGCCAAGATCTTATTTGGTGCAATCACCAAGGTGGGCCTGTTCATCTTCTCTATAACGCAGGCCATGGTAAAGGTCTTCCCGGAGCCTGTGACCCCCAGCAAAACCTGGTCTCTGACCCCCTTCTCAATCTCCCCACACAACCTTTCTATGGCCTGGGGTTGATCACCCCTTGGCTTGAAGCTTGAGACGATCTTGAATCTTTGCATATAAACCCTTCATGGCCACTAGCCAGGCACAACCGAGGATGAAAAGCTATCAGCTGTCAGCAATGATAGGGCCCGCTCCCTTAAGCGGGCCGATGAGGGCAAAAGCCCCCTGTTTTTCCCATAAAACTATCTTTTTATCCTTTATCTTTTTGACTCACGACTATCTTTCTTTTGACTATCGACTGATGACTGCCGACTGTCTTTTCCGACTCACGACTATCCTTATTCACCCAAAACTCAAAACCCAACACATTTTTTTACTGTTCACTATTCACTTCTTTGGCGGTTTAATCCCTCTCCCAGGCAGTACCCTTGGGTGCATCCTTTAATATAATCCCCCTTGCCTTTAGGCTATCCCTGATTTCATCCGCAGCTTTAAAATCCCTTGCCTTTCTTGCCTTGTCTCTATTTAGGATAAGCACTTCTATTTCTTGATCGGTAATACCGATCTTATCCAGATCTGCATGCTTGATATGATCCAAAAACTCTGCAGGTTCTTGCTCCAGGATACCCAGGATATCAGAGACATCGCTTAAAGCAGCCCTGAGTGCTAAGACATCTCCTTTGGCCACCTCCGAATTTGAATCCAGGGTCCTGTTTACCTCGGTTGTGAACTCATGGATATGGCCTATGGCCTTGGCTGTATTAAAGTCATCACTCATGGCAGCATCAAACTTATTATTAAAGCCGTCAATAATATTCTTCAGCCTGAGCTTAGTCGCCCTTTCCGGGCTATTAAATACTCGATCCAATGACTCATAGAACCGTATGAGGGCGCCCCTGGATTCATGGATCGCATCCCAAGAAAAGTCAATAGGACTTCGATAATGCCTGGAGAGGAGAAACAGCCTTAAGACCTCCGGATGAATCTCCTTTGTAAGCTCCCTTATGGTCAAAAAATTCCCCAAGGACTTACTCATCTTATCATTATTCACGGTCACAAACCCATTGTGTATCCAATAACGTACAAAAGGCTTGCCATAGGTCCCCTCTGACTGGGCTATCTCATTCTCATGATGCGGAAATATGAGGTCTCTGCCGCCACCATGGATATCCAGGGTGGGCCCAAGATAGTGTGTACTCATTGCAGAACACTCTATATGCCATCCAGGCCTACCTTTAGACCATGGACTTCCCCACCATGGTTCACCCGTCTTGCTGACCTTCCATAGAGCAAAGTCCAGGGGGTCTTTCTTTGCCTCGTCCACATCCACCCTGGCACCTGCTATCATATCCTCTAACTTGCGAGAGCTGAGCTTCCCGTAACCCTTAAACCTTGATACATTAAAGTACACACTCCCTTCTGCCTCATAGGCAAGGGATTTGTCTATCAATGCTGCTATCATATCTATCATCTGGGGGATATGCTCACTTGCCTTTGGTTCCACATCCGGCTTTCCTACCTTCAATATCTCCATATCCGTATAAAATTCTTCAATGTATTCTTCTGATACATCCTGGTAAGTAAGGCCCCCTTTGTTTGCCCTTGCGATGATCTTATCATCCACATCTGTAAAGTTCCTCACATATGTGAGATCATAACCCTTTTTTCTCAAAAACCTGGCTATGGTATCGAAGATGATCATAGACCTCGCATGACCTATGTGACACATATCATATGCCGTGATCCCGCACACATACATGCCGACCCTGCCTTTTTTAAGCGGGGAAAATTGCTGCTTTCTTTTGATAGGCGTATTATATATCTCTATGCTCATGGACAAAATCTCTCCCTTACAAACTACGTTTCTTTCTTAAACCTTTTTAACAATACCACTGCATTTGCGGCCATGGCATCACCTTTTCCTATATCGCCAAACCCCTCGTGTGTGCGAAATTTTATTGAGACCCTGTCCGGTTCAACCCTTAATACATTAGCGATCTTGGAGACCATCTCTTCCCTGTAGGGGCCAAGCCTCGGCCTTTCACTTATGCAGTTTACATCTATATTAATAATTGCGTAATCAGGCAACACTATATCTCCTACTATGATTCGCAACATATCCAATGAATACATATCACGTGTATGTTCCTCGGTATCAGGAAACAACTTGCCTATGTCACCCCTTGCTAAAGCACCCAATATTGCATCACATACAGCATGTGTGATCACATCCCCATCAGAATGACCGAGAAGACCCTTGTCAAAGGGTATATTCACACCACCCAGGACAAGAGTCCTACCCTGAACTAAAGGGTGTATGTCATAGCCTATCCCTATCCTGTATGACATTTGATGATCACCTCTGCAAATAACATATCTGTCCTTCTTGTAATCTTCATATTATAAGGGTCGCCTTCTACCACCCTTATATTAGCACCATATTCCTCTAGGAGCGTACTATCATCCGTTGCGATAGACCTTTTTCTATCTGCCTTTTCATGGGCTGCAATGATCTTAGCTGTGTTGAATGCCTGCGGGGTCTGTATGGTATATACATCTGCCCTTGGTATTGTCTTTAGAACAATGTCATCCTTTACCTGTTTTATCGTATCTGCAACAGGTAGGGCCGGTATACAGGCGTCATATCCATTGATACCATCTATTACCTTAGCTATAAGCGAATGCGACACAAGGGGTCTTACTCCATCATGGATGAGGACAATCTCGCTATCCTTTATAAGCTGTAAACCACTCCATACAGATGCCTGGCGGGTCTCCCCTCCTGCAACGATCGCATACACCTTTTTTAAGCCCATCAACATATCCTTGGCCATGGATACATCCTCTTCGGGCACTACAACAACTATACGATGGATGGCAGGATGGCTATCAAAGGTGGCAACCGTTCTTTTGAGTACAGGCATACCAGAGAGTATAAGAAATTGCTTTTTGGCACCAAAGCGCTTTCCACCACCTCCGGCAACAATAACTGAGCTAACTGATCCCATTTTTTGGTGCCGCAAATATCATTCGCCCTGCAGGTGTTTGCAGGATAGAGGTGACCACCACCTCTACATCCTTACCCAGCAAATCTTCCCCATTCTCCACTACGATCATAGTCCCGTCCTCAAAGTATGCCACACCCTGATTCCTTTCCTTCCCCTGTTTCGTGATTCTCACCACCACACTTTCTCCCGGCAAGACTGCCGGTTTTAGGGCATTTGCAAGCTGATTGATATTTAACACTGTAACTCCCTGGATCTGAGCCACTTTATTAAGATTAAAGTCATTTGTAAGGATCTCAGCATCCATATCTTTGGCCAGTGCAATAAGCTTTGAATCAACCTCTTTAATCTTTGGAAAGTCCTGGTCTGTGATCTTTACATCCACAATGGGGTGTTTTTGTAGCCTGTTCAGGATATCAAGACCCCTCCTGCCCCTGGTCCTCTTTAGATGATCTTGAGAGTCCGCTATATGCTGCAGTTCATTCAATATAAACTGCGGCACAAAAAGGATGCCATGAATAAAGCCAGTGTCACAGATATCAGATATCCTCCCATCAATAATAACACTTGTGTCTAAAAGTTTCGGGCTGCCTTCTTCTATCCTAGCCCTGCCACCTGATACACCAAGACTGTCAAAGATAGAAACCACTCCCTTTGACATCCCTATAGAATACCCTAAGTAACCCAAGAAGGTGTTAATAAGTATATAGATATAAATACCACCTGATAAAGAGAGAAAGACACGCCCAAAAAGGCCGGCTACCACAAGACCAATGATGGCACCGATACTAGCCCCTATATAAGTTGAGGCAGGTGACGTAAAGCCTTTATACTCCTTGATAAAAATTACCAGCAAAAGAACCAAGGCAAGTGCAGGTAACAGAATAGGCCACAGATCGCCCCCTATACATGCAAGGGCAAGATTATAAGCCCCATAGAGAACGAGTAAAGCAATGAAGATCCTTATAAACCATTTCATATAACCATTACCTTGCCAATCAGTGAAGGTTTATTCTTACTGATAGCCTCTATAATCATCTTCTCCACTTCTGATTTCTCTATGCCTTTGGAAATAGATATCTCGTTTAGAAGAAGGTTTTTAGCAGTATCATACATCTTTCTCTCGCCAAAAGAGAGATCTTTGCTCCTTTTTAAGACGCTGAGATCTCTTAAAACCTCTGCAATCTCGAATAAAGACCCACTTTTTATTTTATCCATATATTCCCTGTATCGACGATTCCATGTTTGATTATCAATAGTTACATCTTTCTTATGTAGGATGCCAACTACCTTTATTATGCCTTTTTCATCTACAAGGGAGCGTATGCCCACATTGTTTACATTAGAAACCGGAATCATCACCGTCATCTCCGAATCCAAAATCTTCAATATAAAAAAAGGCATTTTTGTTCCGGATATCTCACGTTCCTCTATGGCCTCTATTTCAGCAACGCCATGTGCTGGATATACTACAATATCTCCGACTTTTATCATTAAATAAAACCCCTTAATTTTAGCTATGATATCAATTTACACAAATTAAGTCAATACCATGCTAATCCAGCCCTCTCCGTTAATTTCTTAATCCCTGTCTCTTATGAAAATACTTGTCCGTTGTCCGTGGTTAGTTGTCAGTGGTATATTGGAAGGCAATCATCCTATTTGGAGGTTTTACAACGGACAACGAGCAAAAAAACTACTGACAGGTATAATCACAGAACCAGAAGACTGTTCAGGGCTAAATATATCTTCATCCTTGGTTGTGGCCGCAAGGACATGCAGTTTATATGAAAAATACTTGGCAGGGATCAGGGGATTGAAATACATATTTTA
>JAYEFR010000109.1:0-5215 GCA_034716155.1 Thermodesulfobacteriota bacterium | reverse complement strand
GTATAATCACAGAACCAGAAGACTGTTCAGGGCTAAATATATCTTCATCCTTGGTTGTGGCCGCAAGGACATGCAGTTTATATGAAAAATACTTGGCAGGGATCAGGGGATTGAAATACATATTTTAGCGCCTGTCGGAGATAATCCCCCCTTGAAGGGGGAATTAAGGGGCATCACCCCTTCAAAGGGGGAATTCTTCTAAATTTTGTCTCCTGACTCCTGGATTCTAAATTTTTTTTATTGCTTGTAGAATCCTTTGCAGTTATAAGCAGATTTGTCATAGCCCAGTATCTTTATAACAGCATCCATTATACCAGGTGGAAGAATCGCATTAAATATTGGCAGAGCAAAGACATTGATAGGCTTAGCCACAATCTTCCTGTCCTTTAATATACCATCAACTACGGCCTGAGCCATCTTCTCAGACTTTAGAGCAGGGAGAAAAAACGGTGTCTTGAAGCCGGCAAACATCCCTGTGTCTATAGCGTATGGGCATATAACTGTTACCTTTACCCTTGACTTTCTATTAAGCAGTTCACACCTTAATGCATCATTAAGGCCCTTAATCGCAAACTTTGTGGCGCAGTATATCCCCATCCCAGGTACGGCCAGCAGGCCTGCCGACGATGCAATATTTACTACATGGCCCTCATCCCTCTTGACCATATCAGGGACAAAAGCCTTGAGCATCCATAAGGTGCCCAAGAGATTCACATCAACATGTTTCTTGTGCATATCATCAGGCAAATCCAATATCTCTCCGGTGAAGACTACCCCTGCATTATTGATAAGGACATCCACCGGGCCTGCTTGCTTATGTACCTCTTCTGCACACTTGTAAACAGCTTCCCTATCTGAGATGTCACATACCTTTGCATATACCTCAGTCCCCATTGCCCTGAGCTCTTCTGCTGTCTCATCAAGGGTCTCCTTGTTGATATCAAGAATGATGAGCTTTGCCGCCCCAATGGCCGCAATCCTTTCTGCCATAATCTTGCCAATGCCGTGACCGGCCCCGGTAATTAAAACGCTCTTTCTGTTAAGATCTGTCATAATCTTTTCCTCCCTTCTTATCAGCAATAAAAACCAGCCCCCAAAGAGACCTGTCCTGGTTTAACTCCTGAAAGGGGATAAAAATGCTTCGTCCCCAACGCAAAAGTTTTATGGAGTAGTGGAATAATGGAGTAATGCAAATTCAAAAGCCATCCCACCAAGTACGGGATTACGCACACATAGCAATTACAATTGCCCGTCATTTTCTCAATACTCCAACACTCCATTACTCCAACAGTGCTAATCAATTTTTACCGGCAAGACCAGCGACCTCTGGCCCAAAGTACCAGATTTTTTACACTCAAATAAACAGGACGCTTGCCCAAAGTGGTCAAAACTCGTCTCAGAACAGGACATCGGCCACATCCTTTAAGCCAAGGGACTCCAGACGCTCTCTGCTGGGGCGTCCCTTATCATCGATGTCGCGCAACCTGTAATATTCCTCGATCATCTCATCAAATGGAACTGTCCTGCATTTGTCGCCCGAGAGGCCAGGTAGCATCCCCATCAATTTCATCATTTTATACAGGTTGGGGAAGAGGAAATTGTCCGCGATTTTCCTTACGATATCCATCAACTTCTCGTTGCCGATCATGGCCAGCAGCTTGCCCGTCGGTCCCATAGTCAGGTTCGTCGGATATAGCATTGTGGTAAGGTTAGAGGTAGTTCCCTCGATATGAGGTTCAATGATACGCCTGGGGAGTTTATCGTCCTCACGGGTAGTCCCGCAGAGGTTACCTATTGCCCTCTTTATATACCAGATACGTTCTCCTGCCTTGGCAAGTTCATCTATCGTATACCCAAAACCGGTAACAGGATTGAGCATGTCCACCATTTCTTGCATCCCCCCAGAGATAGTTGACAACATAAACTCACACATAAGTGCGGAATTCGCTATCACGCACTTGGTCTGTCCTCCGACAGTCTGAGCTGCCTTGCCCTTGGCCTTGTAGGGCCAGGACCTCTTGATACCCAAATCCTTATGGTCGGCTAAGCCTATATCTGCGTAAAGATTGGAATCAGAGCAATGGCAGGCCCCCCTTATACTGGTGGCATAGGTGAGTGCCATGCCCCATAAAGCCCTCGGATCATGCATGGGACACTCTAATCCTTTGACGTGAATAGCAAATTCTTTACCCCCATACTTTTCTGATATGGCCTTTGTCCCCTCAGCCAGGATATCGCCTACACCCTCACGAAAGGCTATCTTTTTGATCAGATCAAGAAGGGTCTCTGGTTGGTTCCATCCCAGTTTGATGCCACCCATCTCCTTATCGGTAAGGATCCCCTTCTCATAGGCCTCGGTGGCATAGGCAATGGTGCTGCCAGTAGAAATGACATCCATTCCATAGCGGTTGCAGAGTTCGTTTGCCTTGTTGTTCGCCTCGACATCGCTCATACGCTGCAGGGTGCCAAGGGAAACAGCAGCTTCATACTCTGACCCAGGCCCCTCTTCGGCAGCAAAGGGTCCAGAGCCAACCTTGGTGATGCGCTTGCACCCCACAGAGCACCCATAACAGGAATGGTTCTTCACAAGTATGGTTTTTGCCACAGCAGTCCCACCCAGTTTGCCCGGGCCATCATCCCAGGATGCTTCCTGCCAGTTCTTGACAGGCACATCGCTTACGGCCATCCCGTAAGTCATATGCACGTTGGATCCAAAGGCACTCAAACCCTCTCCAATCAGACTATACTTGATGGACTTGTTCAACTTCTTACGAACTTCCTTCATGCCCTCCTCATCTGCAATGGGGGCCTTCTTTTTACCCATGGCCACCATTGCCTTCAGCTTTTTAGAGCCCATAACAGCCCCCATGCCGCAACGACCAGAAGTAGAGCCCTGGTCATTCATTATACAGGAATATTTCACCAAATTCTCACCCGCCGGACCTATGCAAAACACCTGGGCACGCTTACTTCCCGATTCCTTCTTTAGCAATGCCTCTGTCTCGTAGGTATCCTTGCCCCAGATATGAGATGCATCGCGGATCTCTGCTCCTTTTTCGGTAAGCATCAGGTAGACTGGTTTTTTTGATGCACCTGTCACAATGATGCCATCATAGCCCGTTCCCTTGAGCTGTGGAGCAAAATACCCACCCATGCAGGACTCGCCCCAAATCCCGGTAAGGGGAGACCTGGCACAGATCGATAACCTGGAGACACCCGGCAGGGTGAGGCCAGATAGCGGCCCAAGCATGATCATAAACGGATTTTTGGGAGATAACGGATCAGCCTTCCACCCCTTGTTATCAAAAAACCACTTGGCGGCAAGTCCGCTTCCCCCAAGAAAATCATGGTATAACTTTTCCTCAATCTTTACTTCTTCAGATTTGCCATTGGTAAGATTTACCTTTAGTAGCTTACCCCAGTTTCCACCCTTCATCTTCATAAAAAACCTCCTTCCGGAAAAATTTTCAATCTATTGCGCAGGCCTCCTGCCCCGCCACATCCCTAATTTACGCTATACTGTAATCTATATTATATCACAAGATCTCATATTACCCCATCAAAAATAATTCAAGCGAAAATCCAATACAAAAATCCCATGTCGAAAAAGCTAGGGTTTATCACTTTAACAAATCCCTTTGGATCACTCTGTCGGCCTTTCATCTATGATCCTGGTTGCCTTAAGGTTCGCCGGGTCATAAATCTCGGAAAGGTTCTCTACGAATTCAACCTTTGGTCTCAGTTCTACGGCACGCTGAACCTTGTCAATCAAGGTAGCCTCTAACTCCTTTCGATCCACCCCTTCTTCCACTCCCACCCTGAGCTTCAGCAAATCCATGGAATACGGATCATCCGCTTTCTCTTTTGTAACGACAAACTGATATTCCAGTACACCTTGTGTATTTGCCACGACATCACGCATGGATTCAGGATTGATGAGGGTTCCCTTGACCTTGAGCAATTCCTTTGTCCTGGTGCCATAGGTGCTCCCTGTAGCGGTAATAAGTCTGGCATCATTACGGCCGCAAACCGGACAGGGCTCATGCGTTATAGCAACAATGTCACCCACCAAATAACGCAGCAGGCATGTTCCTCTTCGATCAAGATGCGTGATTGCAAGAAGACCAGGCTGCCCATCGGGCTTTCTCTTGCCGGTTTCTTCGTCAACCACCTCAAGGAAGTACAACTCCGGTACCCCTGTATGGCAACCGCCTAATTCACTACACTCCTGAAAGGCAGTCTGGGACTCGGTAAATCCAAAGGCATTGCTGATGAAGACCTCTCCGGCCCCCATATTCTGAAGGCGTCTTCTCATATCATCCCGCATCCCCTTGGGGACAGCCTCTCCCAGGGCCTGAATCTTATTGATCCTTGATAAATCCCTGCCCTGCTCCTCTGCTGTCATAATCAGACGTCTGATATAGGAACCAATCCCTGAGAGTGCATTAACCTTCTTTTTCTCTATGTCTTCAATTGCCTGTTGCATGGAGCGGTGGATGTTGTGAGAAAAGCCCGGAAGTGGGGACCCTGTGAACCCAAATGCCATGCTCATCCCTGCAGCAGCAGCAAAATGCCAGGTTCGATAAAACCCGATATGTGGAATAAAGTGAAATGGGAAAAGATTCATCAAGATGTCATCAGGTTCAAGATAACATATCTTACAGCCAACTCTAAACATCCAGGAAAGCATAAACATATCATAAGTGGTATTATAGAAACGAGAAGGCATGCCTGTTGTTGTACCGGTAGTATAGGTTATCTCATACGTAATATACTCCATGAGATTGTTCATATCCATTTCTAATTTGAAAGATTCCCCCATATCTGCCATAAAGTCGGCCTTAGAGGTAAGCGGGATTTTCTCCAAATCATCAGCGGTCTTAATGGACTTTGGATCAATCCCCCATTCCTTGAATTTTTCACGGTAAAATGGACTGAACTTCTCTAAACGCTCCATCTGCTTGGGAAGTTTAGCATTCTGAACATCCAGCATCTCCTGCCTGCTTCTAAAAGAGAGATCATCTTTCTGATCCTCTTTATACATCGGGATGCCATTGATCCACTCCATTACCTCATCCGGACTTCTCGGCACCCTAAACGGTTTTGACATAATTAATCCTCCTTTAGTTAAATTTTTTGATTCTTAAGATTGACGGCCTTAAGGCGACCCGCTCTAATCTCCTCACATAAAGACTCTGTACTGTTAACAGTCCTC
>JAYEFR010000108.1:0-61820 GCA_034716155.1 Thermodesulfobacteriota bacterium | reverse complement strand
GGCATATGAGGAGATCGGCAGGGCTGATCCAGGGATTGGATATATATCCGCTATGAACATGGCCCTGGGAGCCACGCTCATAGCGGACCAAAAGATTGATAAGGATATCAAAAAGGAGATTAGCTCTATTTTTTGCAGCATGGATGATGTAAAGCTGTTTTCCCTGATACTTCCTGGTTTGGGCAATGTTGATACAGACCCCCGCAAGACACTCTCAGGTAGAGAAGTCCAGGCTGATATGAAAAAGGATGGAGATGTCTGGGTATTGAATGCAAAGAATGCCAGGCCCATTAATTCAGGTCACAATGCGTGCATGTATGCAGTAATCGCGGAGGCGCCTGATGGATTCGTCCTTGCCCTTGTGCCGGGGAAAGGACCTGGTGTGAAGAAAGGAGAGCTATTAAAGACTACCGGCCTTTTAGCAAGCCGCAATGCAGATGTTGACTTTAAGAAGGTTAAGGTCTCTGCCGGTCATGTTATTCCTATTGATGAGCTGGCTTATAAGAGGCTTATCACATGGATAGATCTCTTTTCGGGTGCTATAGCCGTAGGTTCAACAATGGATGTCTACAGGCTTGTTAAGGATTGGGCGGATAACAGGGTGATAAAGACAGGGGGGCTGCTCAAGGAAAACCCCATGGATGCAGCAGTGCTTGCTCAGGTAGCGATGGATATCATAAATTCCAGGCTTCTTGTGCATAGTCTAGCCAGGGCTATTGCAAAACCAGTGGCGTTTGGAATCAAGGCGGAAACTCTCTTTATCCTTGCAGAGACTGTTTCAATAAAGGTCTTAGATTCCTGCATTCATGCAATAAACAGGGCCATGGAATTGATGGGGTCAGCGGGATATGCCAAGGAATGGAATGTGGAAAAACACTGGCGAGACCTGAAGACCCTGCAGGTCTACCTTGGAGGGAGGACTCCTGTTGAGATGGATGTGGCCAGGGCTTATTATGGCTCAACGAGCCTTTAGAAGAACAAAAGGAGGAATAATATGAATAGATTAGATAAATTATCAAATGAGATATTTTCCCCAGCCATAAAGATAAAGGATATTATAAGAATTTGGGCGGATACTTATGTCATGCCCATGCGAAGGCAGTATGATGAAGCCTGGGATGACGATACAATTATCGAGCCGGCGCTTAAGGCCTTGATGATAGATCTAGGACTTCAGAAGGTCTTTATCCCGGCTGAATTCGGAGGCTGGGGAGTGGCGGAGAGTGATTATTTAGGAACCTTTGCCGCCTTGTTCTTTGAAGAGATGGGAAGGGCTGATCCAGGGGTAGCTATAGCCTATGCAGCAGGCTTTTGGCCTCTCATGATGATAGCTGCAAAACCTCATGTGAACAGGAGATTATGCGCCGAGTTTGCCCCAATGTATACAGGAGACAAGCCTTTTTTTGGAGGAGTATTTATGACAGAGCCTCAAGGGGGCTCTGACATAGAAAATCTGGAGATTTTACATGGAAGGACGATAAAGACTACAGCAGTGCTTGATGGTGATGAGTGGGTGATAAACGGCCATAAATTGTGGCCTAGCAATTCAGGCGGCGTTGCTGATCTTATAGGGCTAGTATGTACTACAAAGCCAGGCTCAGATGATGAAAAAGACATGGCCTTTATCCTTGTACCTGCTGATACCCCTGGCGTGACCCAGGGCAAGCCCTATGAGAAGACAGGGATATCCGCAGATAAAAACAGTGATGTCTGGTTCGAGGATGTGAGAGTTCCATCCTGGTACAGGGCATGGGGGCCGGGAACCGATGCCCTGTATTTTAGAGAAGTTATGACCATGGCTATGATAACAACTGGATTCTGTACAGGGGCTATGATGGATGTATATGATACACTTTATGACTTTTGTTCAAAAAAAACCCTTAATGGGAGGCCGCTTAAAGAGCATGATGCAATAGCAGCTGAGCTCTCAGAGATCGTGACGGGGATAGAGATCAGCCGGGTTGTACTCTACCGCATGGCAAGAATGCTGGATCGGCCTGACCTGTACGGTCCGAGATGGTCTGCAGAGGTAGGTGCGAAGGCAAGGATGTACAAGATGTTCATATGTGACCGGGTTATGAAAGACTGTGAGAAGGCAATGGAGGTCCTGGGGACATATGGCGCTGATAGGCAGTGGGATATTGAAAAGCACTGGAGGGATCTAAAGATAATACAGCTATGGGAAGGTGGGAAACAGCTTTGCCAGATGGAAACAGCAAGGCACTTTTTTGACTGTAAGACTCTATAGGAGGAAGATTATGGCAAATACTATAAATAAAGGGATTATAGATGCAATAAACCGAATTTTAAGGGAATTGCTGAAAAAGCCGGTATGCAAAAACACCATTAGATCTGTATTAAACAGTATTGATCCGGAGTCTGCACGTGACCTGGTAAAAACCCTTATATGGCAAGATCCTGAATTGGTTTTGTCTTTGATGGGGGCAGCCCCCTCTATTATCAATACCATCATAAAGGCCCTGGACGAGGTGGGCCTGCAGATAGAAAACTTTCCCCCAGACCTTATTCAAAATTTTGCCCGTGCAATAGTACAGGATATTGATAAAGAGACAATGGAAAGGGCCCTTAGTAATTTGTCAAAGATTATAAATAATCTATCTCCAATATTTTCTGAATTATTAGATGGGAAAGAGCCAATGAAAGGAGAATAAAATGGATAAGATAGAACAAATATTGGATAGTAATGAAAAGTCAGGGGGTATACTCAAAGAAATTCTGCGAACCCCTCTTTTTAAGGATATCATCAGGGATTACTTAAGTAACATAGATCCTAAGAATGGCACCTCTATGATAAAGACTCTTATCTGGGAAGACCCGGAGGTCATCCTCTCAATTATGGGTTCGATACCTGCAATTATCAATTGGGTTATAGGGGCATTATCAGAGATGGGCAAACAAATAGCAGGTGCATTCCCGCCTCAGCTCTTGAAGGTTTTTATAGTAAATATTGGAGGCGATATTGATAAGGAAGGGTTTAAGGAAGGTCTAAATGCTTACGCTAAACTCCTCAAGGGGATATTGGATGCCTCCCCAGAGTTAAGGGTTGCTATCGTTGATGGGATAAGGGGCCCTGGAGCAAAGGCTATTGGGAGTGGGATCAATTCTGCTTCGCGCTATATCAACAAAATTTATCAAGAAAACCCTGAACTCATAGGGGAGATCATATCTGGTGTGGTCTCGAACATTGATAAAAAGGAGTTCTCTGATGCATCAAATACATTAGTGGGAGCGGTGCTTGATCAAAGGCCTCCTTTTGTTTCATGGGGATTGCGTATGGTTGGAGGAAGAGTACGGGCTAAGTTTAAAAGGGGGAAATAAATGGCTTAGGTTGATTAAGCGTCTATGTTGAAAGCATATATGGAGGTGATATCTTAATGGATATGAAAGAAAGAGCAGAACAAACAAATATTAATCCGGGAAAAGGAATAGGCCATGGAGATGAGGTCACTGATCTAGTAAGCAAGCTAATATCTGATGTGATAAGGACCCCTGGTTTTATGAAGGTAATTACTTCTGTGTTAGGTGATGTGCTAACAACCTGGTCTGGGGAAAGCATTTTCAAGAAAAAGGTCTCGAACAATATAATAAAGATGGTATCGGGTGTTATTGATCCAAAATCAGTGCCAACGGTAAAATTAAGTGAGTCGGCTTTATTTAAAAATCTCGGTAGATTAATCACATTACTAGCCATTGATATCAATGATGTTCATAAGGAAAATCCTACATACTATGCTGATCGTCTAAAGGGGCCTATCAACGATATAATTGTGGGTACGGACTTTGGTGAACTCAAGGAGATGGCAGATAATTCTGAGGAATGTGTGGCAGCTACAGCAAAGATATTAATTGATACATTATGGAAATACCCTGCCAAGATAGCATGCCTGGGTTCAGTTGTTGTCACACTTATCAATATGGTTATCAAATCATTAAAAGAGATCCTGAGGTCATTCGATAATGCTGCCCCGGATTTGCTTGCAGACCTTTTGTTTACCATACTACGAACCAATATTGATGGTAAAGAAATAGGCCTGTTGGTGAATTCTTTCATCGAGGGGATAAGGAAGTTACATACAGGAAGTGTGTTTTTTAGTGAGGCTGGCATCCCTCTACTTCAGATCGATCTTGCGAACAAATTGCGTGATGTAGTTTCGACCATTGATCCTGAACTTATGTGTAAGGTAAAAGTGGCATTGGCAGAAGACGCAGAGTCAATAACAAACTCGATAGCTGATGTAATTCTGGCTGATCCTACCCTGTTTATGGCTACTACCTCGGCGTTTTCTTCTATTAAAAATCCAAAGATCAGAGAAGTAAGGAAGAAGATCAGTGTGTTTGAAGATCTCCCAGCCCAGGAGGTTACTGAGGTTTTTTCAAAGGGATTAATCGATCTTGATTCGCAGGAAATCGGCGAAGTAGTAAATTCTCTGCTTAGGGTTATGAACAGCATACATGGAAATAAACCAGAGATCATCTCTAATCTTATCTCCAGTATTATGACATCTATTGATACAGATGAACTTAGAGTAGCGGCAGGGTGGATGATCACAGTGATTGCTGATGCAATTAAACCAGTAGCAGATGAGCTTTTTACACCACTACCTGGTGAAGATTCGAGTGGTCTGGATAATGCCATTGCTTCTATCAGAAATACTCTGTGTAAAGAGGGAGGTGAAAGATGAGAGAGGAGATCAGCGAGACTACAACAACCCTTTTTAATCGTTATGTCAAGAAACGGAAAGATGGAGGTGGGAAGGTAGTAGGGTATACCTGTACTTATGTACCGGAAGAGATTATCTATGCTGCAGGTATGCTCCCCTTTCGGCTAAGAGGTATTGAGGCTACATCTACCTCTATTGGGGATATATATTATGGCCCTGTTATCTGCAGCTTTCCCAAATGTGTACTGCAACTGGCAGGTGAAGGAAAATATAAGTTCCTTGATGGAGCAGTTATATGCAATGGGTGCGATTCCATGCGGCGGTTGGATGAGTGCTGGAGAAAGGCCTCAGAGGATTATGAAGGCATACTCCCGTCCTGGTTCTATTACTATGGAGTGCCTCATAAGGTAGCGGACTACAGTCTAAAATGGTTTGTAGAAGAGACTAAAAAACTTATTTGTAGCCTTGAAGAATACTTTGGGGTCAAGATTACAGATGATGATCTGAAAAAGGCGATTAGTGTATATAATAAAGGCAGAACCTTATTAAAGAGATTGGATGAACTCAGGATGGCAGACGAGCCCCCAATCTCTGGTGCAGATGCACTGGCTGTTATCATAGCAGGGACAGCGATCCCAAGGGATGAGTATAATAAACTTTTGGAAGAACTTTTGGATGAACTTGGAAAAAGCAAGGAAAGGATAGCAGGAAAGAAGCGGCTGCTATTGGGGGGGAGTGTAAACGATGATGTCAGCCTTGTAGGACTTATAGAGGAAGCAGGTGCAATAGTTGTTGCAGATACACTATGTTTTGGCTCAAGGTCTTATGTGGATCTAATTGAAGAAGATGGAGACCCATTGGTTGCTATTTGTAAGAGATATCTGACCCATAGTTTCTGCCCGCGCATGTTCGGATACTACAAAGAGAGGTTTAGATTCCTAAAAGAGAGGGCAGAAAAGGCAAAGGTGGACGGAGTAATCTTACAAAATATAAGATTTTGTGATCTGCATGGTTCAGAGAATGGCATATTTGAGAGGGACCTGGAGGCTAATGGTATCCCCTGCATGAGGATGGAGAGGGAATATGGCCCTCTGGTGGAGACAGGCAGGATTAAAATGCGAATGGATGCATTTCTGGAAAGGATAAGTTAATTTAGGAGGTGATATTTAATGGCGGAAGAAAAAGAGGCAGTAGCAATCGATGTCTTAAAAGGGATAGCAATGGATATAGAAAGGATACTTGTTGAAAGACAGAGGTCAATAGATGCCCTGACCCTGTTTCATGACAGGGCCTTGAAAACATTGGAGTATATAGCAAAAAAAGTGGATTCGAATGTGCTTAAGGAGAGGGCAAACCTGTACATTCAAAGGATTAAGGCAGGTGCCAAGATCAGTATGACATTGTAAAAAGGGGCAAGAGAAAATGAGGAGTGTATTAAAAGAATATAATTATGACTGGAAACTTTGGAGCATTGTTTATCAGGCATCTAAAACACGTGAGGGGAGTGATAAGGAATATAGAGAGGCAATCCGGTTTGCTCCTAATTTTAAGGAAGCGCTGGATGCACTGATATCTATGGGTGATCCAGGCGTTCTAACGCTAAAGGCTATGGCTGGCTACCTTAAGAATATCCTGACAGCACATGAAAGAGGGAAAAAGATAGCTCTTGTTACCTATAATTTTTCTCCCGTAATACTGGATGCATTCGACGTTGTACCGCTATGTCTTGAGGGACTATCAGCACTGTATACTGCTGTATGGCAAAAGGGTATAGCCGAGAGTCTCGATTATTGTTGCGAAGTAGGTTTTACAGAGACATCTTGTTCCGGTCAGCGAGTAGCCCTTGGCCCCCTTTTGGCAGGGATTGGGACAATGCCGGATTTTATTCTGTACAGCACTGCCGGGGTCTGTGACTCAAATGCAAATTCCTTTGCCTTTGCATCTGCATATCTTGATCTGCCATCTTTTCAGATGAATTATCCCCCGACCTTGATCGATGAAAGGGCGACTGAGTATCATCGGGAAGATTTCAGGCAGATGACGGCATTCCTTGAGGAGCAGACAGGGAAAAAGTTGGACATCGATAAACTTTACAGTATCTGTAAAGAGATAATCAAACAGGATGAACTCATAAATGAGCTTCAGGAATTACAGAGGCTTATCCCAAATCCAGAGCCCGGAATGTATAATATTCTTATTTATGATGTAAAAATCTTATTTGGTGGAAATAAGGTGGGTACAGAAATACTGGAAGCAATGTTGAAGATAGCAAAAAAAAATGCAGCCAAGGGAATAGCAGGAGATGGTCAGGAGAAGGCAAGAGGTCTTTTTTTCTATATTGATCATTATTGTGCTGAGTTGAAATACTGGACATGGCTAAGGGATAACGGTATCAGCCATATCGGGACAATGATGACAGATTTCTGGCAAGTAGATGCCCCATATGCTAAAGGAAGAGAGGAGGAAGGATACGTTATAGATACAACGAATCTTGACACCATGATTGATTCTTTAGCTGCACAAACGTCGCGTATGCCAATGGTAAAACAGATCAGGGGGCCTTATGATGATCCGGGAATGTGGCTGGATGATACTGTTGGGTCAGCCAAGATTATGAATGCAGACTTTTTAGTGTATATGGGGACAATGGGATGCAGAAATACCTGGGGCATGGTTAAATTACTCGCAAGGGATACAGAGCGGTTGGGGATGCCGACTCTTATTTTATATGGCGATGCCTTTGACAATAGGGTTGAATCAGTAGATGCCCTTATAAACAGGATAGATGAATTTCTGACTGTGAGGAGGATACGTAAATGATTGTTGCTGGATGTGATGTTGGTTCATTAACTGCAAAGGTAGTTATAATGAACGATGGTAAGATCCTGGCATCCCCGGTTATTAGGAGTAAACCAAGGCCAGAGGAATCAGCCAAAGAGGTTATGGACATGGCCTTATCAAAGGCTGGGCTTTCTATGGATGCAATCGAGTATTGTATAGGTACAGGTTATGGTAGAGCCAAAATCCCATTTGTAGATGATGTTATCTCAGAAATAGCTTGTCATGGGAAAGGGGCCCAGTTTCTTCTCCCAACAGCCAGGACAGTAATCGATATTGGGGGGCAAGACTGTAAGACCATGAAGATAGATAGGATTGGAAAACTTGTTAAGTTTATTACCAATGATAAGTGTGCTGCAGGGACAGGAAGGTTTTTGGAAGTTATGGCGAAGGTCTTAGGTGTAAGGTTGGAAGATTTAGGGGCACTGTCTGCTAGAGCAAGGGCACCTGTTACCCTTGCTTCTACCTGCACAGTATGGGCACAGGCAGAGGTTATCCGTAATCTTAACGAAGGGAAATCTATTGAGGATATCGGGGCTAGTGTCAATGAGGCAATGGCAAAAAGGGTAGCGATATTGGCTAATAGTGTTGGTGTGGAGAAGGATGTTTATATGACGGGAGGAGTCACTAAGAATATAGGGGTAGTCAAGAGCCTGGAAAGGTTGTTAGGGGTGAAGATAAAAAAGAGTAGGGTAGATCCTCAGGTTGCTGGGGCCCTTGGGGCTGCAGTGTTTGCAAAAGAAAGATTAGAAGGGAGAGCAATATAAAATGATTGTTGCTGGGTGTGATGTTGGGTCTCTTACTGCAAAGGTAGTTATAATGGACAATGGCAATATTCTCTCCGCCCCTGTTATAAGGGCAAAAACAAGGCCAGAGGAGTCAGCCAAAGAGGTTATGGATATGGCCTTATCCGAGGCTGATATTTCTATGGATGCAATCAAGTATTGCATTGGTACAGGATATGGTAGAAAACAGATCCCATTTGCAGATGAGGTTATATCAGAGATAACATGTCACGGAAAGGGTGCATATTGGTTCCTCCCAACGGTTCGGACAATAATCGACATAGGAGGACAAGATGCAAAGGCAATTAAAGTAGATGAAAACGGTAATGTTATACGATATGTGTATAATGACAAATGTGCATCAGGTACGGGCAGGTTTTTGGAGATTATGGCAGATACCATGGAGATAAAGTTAGAGGATATGGGGAAAATATCCCTTAGCTCGAACAGTCCGGTCAGCATTTCCAACCAGTGTACAGTATTTGCAGAGACAGAGGTTATATCTTTGGTCAATGATGACAAAGAAATTCCTGATATAGTAAGTGGCCTGCACAGGGCAATGGCACATAGGGTAGCATCATTGGTAAAGGGTATCGGGGTTGAGACTGATGTCATAATGTCAGGCGGTGTTGCAAAAAATGTAGGTATGTATACAGCATTGTCAGAGGTATTGGGTGTACAGATAAAAAAGACAAAAGTTGATCCCCAAATAAATGGAGCCCTTGGGGCAGCACTGCTTGCCCAGGAAGCGTTGCGATCAAGGCCGTCTGTCTAGATGTATAAAATTAACTCCTGGATTGGAATGGTTTAATGGATCATAAAGACCCAAAGGGGGCTTCTATAGTCAATAATTTCAGTGACTTATAGAATATTATAGCGTTATGGGACTTTTCGACAATGCAGTTAAAGATATAAGAGAGTATATGGGGAGAAAATCTGATGAGGGCAAGGTATGTGAAATACAACATATGGGTACTAATGCTAGTTGGCCTCTTGGAGGGGGAAGAAATATTGTATTGAGTGAGGATGTCGGGGTGGAGCTTGGTAATCCACGTCAGGAATCTGTGTCATTCGTTATCTGGACTGAGTCACAAAACGAGGGAAGAGATGGCATTATATCACTTATAGGCCCTGATTTACAGGCAAGCCAAGGGGAAAGCTTGCCTTTTGGAAGGGTTGTGATTGTTGGAGGGAAAGGGTTTAATGAGGAAAACAGTTATGACAGATATAGGGAAATCGAGAATATACGCTATGATATAGATCTAATGGGTTATATGTTAAGGGCTGTGTCGCAATATCAGAGGGAATGGAGTAGGGTAAGTAAAGAGGCCTTGAGGGAAGGGTTCTCATTGAATGTGCTTGGAGGTGCATTGATTGATAAATTCAAAGAAAAGGATTACGTAGATGCGGTAGAGGTGATATTTGTCACCTCAAGCAGAGAGGATGTAAAGGAACTTAAAGATATTGCCAAATGGGTTGGAAGAGTAGTTGGTGCAATGAACAAAATGATTGAAGAAACCTCATTTGACTGTAAGACTTGCGAATATAAGGATGTATGCTCTGAGTTTACTGATCTAAGGAAAATAAGAAAAGTAGCCCTAAGGGATCTAAAATTGGATATAAAAATAAGAGGTAAAGATGGATAATACAAGACAAACCAGGACCATAGCAGTATGTGGAAAGGGTGGCGTAGGGAAGACCTCTGTAACTGCCATGATGGTTAAACTTCTTGCAAAAAGAGGAGGGTTAAAGGTTTTGGCAGTGGATGCTGATCCTGCTATTGGTCTTGCTACAGCTTTAGGCGTTGAAGTCAAAAAAACGGTTGATGACATACGAAATGAACTAATAGCAAAGGTCAAAAAGGGAGAAAGATATGATAAATCTAATATATCTGAGGTCCTAAATATGCTCGACTATGAAGTCTTTGATGCACTCTCTGAAGACTCTCATTTTGCACTCCTTGCTATAGGCAGACCTGAGAGTTCGGGGTGTTATTGTCAGGTAAATGACCTTCTGAAGGATATAATAAAGTCTCTTTCCCAAAGCTTTGATGTTGTCTTGATTGACGGAGAAGCAGGTGTTGAACAGGTAAACAGAAGGGTGATGAAGACTGTGGATGATCTTGTGTTGGTATCAGATACGTCAGCTAAGGGGATAAATGTTGTATCTACGATTAAACATGTTGCTTATGATAACAAGGCTATGGCATGCCAGAGGGTAGGGCTGATCTTAAACAGGGTAAGAAGTGAAGAAGAGGTGAACAAGATTTTAGGTAGGACTTCTATTGAATTGCTGGGATGGATTCCGGAGGATGATTATATAAGGGAGTATGATTTTGATGGTATACCACTAATTGATTTACCTGATGGTTCGCCCAGCAATAGGGTTGTTGAGCATATCCTAAACACCCTGGCAATATAGTGGCCAATCGTCCCTCATTGGATTAGAACAATTCGTGTAATCTGCGAAATCTATGGATTAAATGTCTCTTCCCCTTGGCCTCGCCAAAATTTCAAGTACATCCAGATCTAAAAACCTTTTTGATGGTCTGGTTTTTATTGCAAGGATAGTATCAGATCCCCTTGCGGTTCCTCCTATGCTCAATACCTCTTCACCCTCAGGGATTAGCCCTGCATCGCAGGCCTCAAGCACGATTTCTATTGCCACTTTTGTACCTTCTCCAAACCTCCTAAGTGTATTGGCAATTATGTAGGCAGGATATATACCTCCAAAGCTGTCCATGAATGATTTTTCCAGAGAATGGGAAAGTATAGTGCCTGTGCATACAGGTATGCCTGCCGATAAGAGTCTGTCTCTTATCTTTGGGTCAAATTCATCTGTATTTGGCTCGCCAAACCCCACACTGTGGGTTACAATCACCAGGTTTACATTAAGATCCTTTAGGGCATCGTAGAAGGCTAGGGCGGTCTTCCCAGTGGTTGATGCCACTACAATATGCTTATATCCATCTTTTTTTATGGATTTGATCGCTATCTCTATGCAATCATTAGTATTTTTTACTCCAGGTGTATCAAAGACCATAATCTCTTTTACGGGCATACATACCTCCAAGAAGAATCGTTGACCTTTTTACTATCTCTATACAGTCACATTGTCAATAAGGCCAAGGATCCATTGCTTATTTTTCGAGATGTATGCTATGCTGGCATTATTCGCAAATCATGAGGAGAGGGATATGGAATTATTAGAGATTAAAGGACTTAGGGCGTCTTCCGGGGGCAGAGAAATACTAAAGGGCATAGAGTTTACTCTCGAAGAGGGCAGGACTGCTGTGATATTTGGCCCCAATGGGTCCGGGAAAAGCACCTTTTTGGGTTCGATTGTAGGGCTACCTAAATATGATATCACAAAAGGCAATATATTGTTTAAGGGTAAAGATATCACAGGCATGTCTACCTATGAAAGGACACAACTTGGAATCGGTCTTGCATTTCAGTATCCTCCTTCTATAAAGGGTGTAAGGTTAAGGACGCTACTTGATACCATGAACCCTGATAAAGAGGCTATTGAACACGCCTGTGAAATATTGGATATGTCCCCTTATCTGGATAGGGATGTAAATGTGGGTTTCTCCGGTGGGGAGAGAAAAAAATCAGAGATCCTTCAGCTTATGGTGCAAATGCCGGATCTTCTCCTCCTGGATGAGCCGGAATCAGGGGTGGACATAGAAAATATCTCTTTGATAGCGGATGCCTTGAAGATTATTCTTGAGAAGGATAAACCTATAAAAAAGAGGAAACGTTCTTCTATTATCATCACTCATACAGGTTTTATCCTTGATTATATAAGGGCAGACAAGGCGTATGTGATGATGGGTGGTCGTATATTGGGTTACGGTTCGCCAAGTGAAATTTTTGAGGAGATACGGACGAGGGGTTACAAAGAGTGTCAAAAATGTCTTGAAGAGGCGGAAAGGGAAAATCATGCAGCCTAAAGTAGATAAAGATAGACTTTTAGATGTAGGTTATGACCCGGGTATAGCCAGTTGTGGGAGATTTTTGGTATTGGATCACAGTATTTTTGAGGCCTCGCACAGAATAAAAGGGCTTGAGGTGTTGCCTCTGGCTGATGCGATGGACAAGTATCCTCATGTCCGTGATAATCTTGTATTTAGACTTATAGAAAAGGACAGGAATGAATTTACCAAGACGGCTTCAAACCTGCCTCTTGTAGGCTATTATATCAAGGTAGAACCTGGTGTAAAGATAGATATTCCCTTTCAGGCAGGTTTTTTGCTGGAGAGTGCAGGCGCAACCCAGGTTATTCATAACATCATAGAATTAGGAGAAGATTCCGAGGCCCATATCATTAATGGGTGTACCACATCACAGCAAACCCATAAAGGAAGGCATATAGGTATAACTGAGACATATCTCGGCAGAGATGCTATATTGGGTTATACCATGATCCATAATTGGGCAAGTGATGTAGATGTATACCCTGTAGGCGCAATTCTGGTAGGTGAAAATGCAAGATATATATCGAATTATGTTGCAATGACATCAGTAAAGAAGACTGTGTCATATCCTGTGGCACGGGTGATGGCAGGTGGTTCTGCCAGGTTTTACTCTATTATATACTCAAAAAAAGATTCTTATTTTGACATGGGATCCAAAGCTATCCTTGAAGGGAATAGTTCCAGTGCAGAGATTATAAGTAGGGTGGTTTCTGATAGTGGTACCGTTATTTCAAGGCAGATGATATCAGGGAGTTCTCCCGGATCTTTAGGACACATGGAGTGCAGTGGTCTTTTGCTGGGCAAGAATGGCGTCATCCATTCCATACCGGAACTAAAGGGTGGGCACCCGGACATAAATCTATCCCATGAGGCCTCAGTAGGGAGGATATCAAAAGAAGAACTCAGTTATCTCATGACACGCGGGCTTACCGACGACGAGGCGCGCTCTCTTATTATCAGAGGTTTTCTGGATATAAAGATAAAAGGCATACCGGACAGGATCCAGCAGATCATAAATGAAGTTATAGACAGATCTATTTCCGGATCGATGTAGTTCCTATTGACGGAAGGGCATGAAAATAAATCCTAGTGAATCTAATTTAACATAACATTTATTATCGGACATAATTATTATCATGCCTCACCCTATGTCCTGTACAATGAATTGATCTCCACATACCTATATGTAAGATCCGTGGTCCAGGCCGTGAATCTCCCCGGGCCGCTACCAAGTATAACTTCTATTTGCACTTCCTTTAATTCACCTCTGATAGAAGGGCTGCTCTGCTGATGGCGAGCGGAAAGTTCGTCTTTGGCGGAAAGAATTTCACGAACACCCTCCTCGTCAAAGTTTTTTGCCTGGATCCCGCCATCTGCTACAGGAAGTCCTCCAATCTTGATGGAGATCGCATTTGGGTCAATAAGTACCCCACTTCTACCGATAGCTGCCATTATCCTTCCCCAGTTTGGATCTGCGCCAAATAAAGCAGTCTTTACCAGCAAAGAGTTTGCAATGCACATTGCAACAACTTTGGCCTTGGTATTTGTTTCTGCACCTTTTACCAGTATATTTATTACCTTTGTAGCACCTTCACCATCTCTTACCACCAACATGGCAAGTTCTCTTATTACGCAGGTTATTGCATCTTTTACATCAGCTATATCAACATCAATCATATTGGATGTCAGCACTAAGAGTGTATCATTTGTTGATGTGTCTCCATCTACAGAAATAGCATTAAAGCTGGGTTCAATAGCATTTTCTGTAATAATATCAAGGGGTTGCTTGTCTATTTTCGCATCAGTAAGAACTATTCCAAGGGTTGTGGCCATATCAGGAGCAATCATACCAGAGCCCTTTGCTATGCCAAGCACCTTGGCCCTACCCGCTTTTGCAGAGCATATTTTAGGGTATGTATCTGTAGTCATTATGGCCCGTGCAAAACGCGGGGCATCAGGACTCAACCCCTCAACAAGGGGGTCAATCTTTTTCATAATTTTTTCCGCCGGCAGTCTTACACCTATCACACCAGTTGATATTGGTATTACCTCTTGTTGCCCTACGCCAAGCTCTGAAGCAATGCATTTCATAATCATGGAGGCATCCGTTAGGCCTGCATCCCCTGTGCATGCATTTGCATTGCCTGAGTTGGCAACTATTGCCCTTATTGCGCCCTTTTCAACCAAATCCATCCCGATTATTACCGGGGCAGCCTTTACAAGGTTTTTGGTAAAGGCGCCTGAGATGAATGCTGGATATTTACAATATATAAGCCCAAGGTCGTCTTTTTCGCTTCCTGAGCCATCTATATCCGCATTTATTGCGGAAAACAGAAATCCTTCTGGTATCACAGGTTCCTCCCGCAGCAATGCTTATACTTTTTTCCTGACCCACACGGGCATGGATCATTTCTGCCTATCTTTTTACCCTGCCTCTTGTATGTAGAAGGCTCAGTAGATTCCCCCCTACCCATCTGCATCTTTTGCTTCCTCTGCTTTTTTGTGAGGTGTTCTACATCCTCTTCACGCTGCAATTGGACCTTAAAGATCCTCTCAACAGAGAGTTCTTTCATTCTGGAAATCATACCAGTAAACATATCAAAGCCTTCTCTTTGATACTCGCGCGAGGGATTCTTCTGACCGTAGCCCCTCAGTCCGATACCTTCCTTGAGGTGGTCCATTGATAGCAAGTGATCTTTCCATAGATTGTCCAGTGTAACTAAGAACATATGCCGCTCTATTGTTCGCATGATTTCCGGTGTGAATTCTTTTTCACGGCTGTCATAGAGTGCTTTGATGTCATTTGTAATGATTTTCTCCAGTTGCTCTTTAGTCTCCTCTTTTGCCGGTGTGTGCGTAAAGTCTAAGCCAAACTGATTTTTCAGGCTATTCTTAAGCCCATCCATATTCCAATCATTTACAGGGGCCTTGATAGGTATATGGTCTTCGACAAGCTCGCCTAACAACTCATATATCATATCCTCGATAAACCCCCTCAGGTTGGCCTCAGACAGAATTCTCCGCCTTTCTGAATAGACAATCTCACGCTGTTTATTCATAACATCATCATATTCTAAGAGATGTTTTCTGATCTCAAAGTTTCTTGCCTCTACCTTCTTTTGTGCACCCTCAATACTCCTCGATATCAAGGGGTGTTCTATTGGTTCATTGTCTGGCACACCTAAGGTCTCCATTACAGAAGATATGCGCTCAGAGCCAAATATTCTTAAAAGATCGTCCTCCAGAGAAAGGAAAAACCTGGACTCTCCGGGATCACCCTGCCTGCCTGATCTTCCCCTTAACTGATTATCAATACGTCTGCTTTCATGGCGCTCCGACCCAAGGATAAATAACCCGCCGTGTTCTACCACCTCTTTGTGTTCAGTCTCTGAGAGAACTTTATCTCTCTCTAAGATTTTTTGGTACTCTCCATCTCCAGCCTCAGCCCTTTGGCGGGCTATAAATTCAGGATTTCCACCCAATACTATGTCAGTGCCGCGGCCTGCCATATTTGTTGCAATAGTAACGGCACCTTTTCTACCTGCCTGGGCTATTATCTCTGCCTCCCTTTCATGGTGCTTTGCATTCAAAACATGATGAGGAATTCCCCTTCTCTTCAACATACCAGCGATCTTTTCAGAATTCTCAATTGAAATGGTGCCGGCCAGGACTGGCTGGCCTTTCTTATGGCAATCTTCGATCTGGGCTAAGATGGCCATGTATTTTTCTTTCTCAGTCTTATAGATAACATCAGAATTATCTTTTCTGATCATAGGCTCGTTGGTGGGCACGACCATTACATCTAGGTCGTAGGTCTTTTTAAATTCCAGGGCCTCTGTCTCGGCCGTACCTGTCATCCCGGCTAACTTGTCGTACATACGGAAATAATTTTGGAATGTAATCGAGGCCAGAGTCTGGTTTTCATTGGCGACATTTACACCTTCTTTTGCCTCCAGGGCTTGGTGCAGCCCTTCTGAATAACGTCTCCCAGGCATTAATCTGCCTGTGAATTCGTCTACTATTATGACTTCACCCTCCTTGACTATATAATCCACGTCCCTTGAAAACAGCAAATGCGCTCTCAGAGCTTGATTCAGGTGGTGCACAGTCTCAAATTCTGATGAGTCATATAGATTCTCTTTGCCGAGAATATTCTGCAGTATCTCTATCCCTTCATCAGAGAGCACAACCGTATTGGCCTTTTCATCCCTTATATATAACTTATCTTTATCCTCATGTTTCAATAGAGAGCCAATAGCCTGATTTGCCTTGTAGTACATAGAGGTGGATTCCTCTGCTGGTCCGGATATTATGAGCGGAGTTCTGGCTTCATCTATTAATATAGAATCCACCTCATCAACTATGCCATAGTTCAGCTCTTTCTGGACATAGTCATCAATAGAGAACTTCATATTATCTCTGAGATAATCAAACCCGAATTCGTTGTTGGTGCCATATGTGATGTCTGAAAAATAGGCCTCTTTCCTTTGCCTGTCATCCATCCCGTGCACAATCACACCTACATCCAGGCCAAGAAATTTGTATATTTCTCCCATCCACTGGGCATCCCTCTTGGCAAGGTAGTCATTGACCGTCACCACATGAACACCTTTACCTGTAAGTGCATTGAGGTAGACTGGCATAGTTGCAACCAAGGTCTTACCTTCTCCGGTTTTCATCTCGGCTATCTTACCCTGATGCAATATGATTCCACCTATAAGCTGGACATCAAATGGACGCATCCCCAATGTCCTAAAGGCCACCTCCCTTACCACTGCAAAGGCCTCTGGTAAGATATCATCCAGGCTGGCACCTTTTTCAAGCCTTTCTCTGAAAGCAGGCGTCATTGCCTTTAGTCCTGCATTGTCTTTTGCCTTGAATAAAGGTTCCAGCTTTGTTATCTGATCAACTACAGGATGTAACTTTTTTAGCTCTCTTTCATTCCTGGTGCCAAATATCTTTAGTAATACACCAAACATACCGGTATACCTGCCCTATATAGTCTTAAGCCTTCAAATGATACTACAATAAGATAGAGGATTGATAAGGTTATTTCAACATATATCTTTTGGGATTGACATGAACACCATTGATAAGAACTTCATAATGGACATGAGGGCCTGTGGAACGGCCGGTACTACCTATACAGGCCACTATATCACCTCTATGAACCTGCTTCCCGGGCTTCACATAACTCTTTTTCAAATGGCCATATCGAGTGACTATTCCATACCCGTGGTTTATTACAAGGAAATTACCAAAGCCTCCATTAGTACCATACGAGGTTACCATCCCATCCGCAGGGGCATAGACTGGGGTGCCCTTCCTTGCTGCAATGTCTACCCCCTTGTGGAATTCTCTTTCCCCGGTGAAGGGAGACCTTCGCCACCCAAATGGAGAGGTAAGCCAGCCCCTTGCCGGCCATACAGAAGGAGTATGAGCCATTAAGGAACGTTGCCTCTCTAATTGAGCGAGCAATTTCTTTGAGATCTCTTCTTCTATTTGTATATTATCACTCAGTTGCTTTATGTGAGAATGGAGATTTCTAGCCAGGATGTTTTCTGTAATTATCTCGGGCTTCCCATTACTTCCCATAAGAGTCCCGCCTCCGCCTCCAACAGCAACGATACCTTCAGAACCATTACGATCTATATTGGCAACATCTCTCAAGTGTATATTAAAATCTGTTAACAATTTAAACTGGTTATCTATACTTGCCACCTTTTCTGCAAGCACTGTGAGCTGATGTTTTTGGTCAAGGTTCTTCTTTTTTAGCAAGGCTATCCTTGATATATCTGATTTTAAATTAAATAACATGAGCCCTGCCACAATTGAAAAAATAAAAAGTCCTATGAAAAGAGACAGTACAAGACCAATTCTTAAGGATGTCATCTTTAATCTTTTCGGGGAGTTAGTGCTATCTGGTATTACCAATATTGTCCAATTTGATTTCACTATATTACCTCTTGCTATCTTATTCTGCACTTACATCCATCTTGTCTATCAGCACTGATGGAGTTAAAACCTGACCAACCTCTCTTACGTCATCTCCTATAGCCAACACCTTAGAGAATAACTCGCACACATTACCTGCAATTGCGGCCTCTCTTACCGGATAGCAGATATTGCCATCTTCGATAAGAAGACCGTCTACACCTATAGAGAATTCTCCTGATATAGGATCAGCAGTATGCATGCCCATAATATCGGTAATCTTCAGCACTTGCTTTAATTTTTTCAGTGTGTGTGCAAGATCGCTTGCATCTGCCGAAGGATGTTCCATGCAAAGATGTCGCATCCCCAGCGTGGGTAGCTGCCTATAGCTGGTTCGTAGTGAATTACCTGTAGAGGCCTTGTTTGCTACCCTACCCCAGTAGGTATCATAAACAAAGTTATTAACCACTCCACAATCTACTAAGTGGGTTTTTCTAGATGGCACACCCTCTCCATCGAAACTGTGCGCGTCTTCCGCCCTTGGATCAAGTGGGTTATCAGAAATGGTGATATTAGAAGAAAAGACCTTCTCGCCAAGTTTATCAGCAAGAAAAGACTTCCCCTTTATCACATTCTCTCCTAAAAATGCATTTGACATAAATTCCAGCATCTGGGCTGCCACCATGTTATCCAATAAGATTGGGATTTTTGTTGTAGTTATGCGCCTGGCACCAAGCATTTGTGTTGCTTGAGCAGCTGCTCTTTTGCCCACTTGCACGACATCGATCCCGTCCCAGTAATGACTGAGATCAGAATCAAAGCCTGCTTGCGCGTCCTTAGCATCCTTGGCCATGACCATGATAGATGTATTAACCTGTGTATACATACTTGATATCTCTATACTATTAGAGTTTACTATATAAAGCCTGCCTATATATCTGGAATAACTGGCCTTGCGTACCTGGGCTATGCGTTCATCCTCCTCCCTGGAAGAGAGCTCCAATTGGATGGCCCTCTCAATACAATCATCCACAGTGGCATCTAAGACCTTCTTATCATAAATAGATGTCTTAGTATAACCATCACTTGTTTGCGGGATGACATTATCCTTATCCTTAAATTGATTTTTGGCAGATTGAATAGCAGCATCAATTAATTCGTTTGACGGGTCAGCACCATAAGCAAAGCCCATACCCCCGTCTATCATGACCCTGAGCCCTATGCCGGATTCCGAACATCTATCAAGGGATGAGACATCCTTGTTTCTTGACTCTACATCTATGCTATCCATCACAGATCCGAATATCTCAAAGGCATTAATCGATCTGGCCCTTAGCAAGTCTTTTGTCTTTGATATCTTATCCTCTATATCCATAGTCCCTCATTTTTTAAAGGTGATATATCAAAGCTACTTCTTTGCAATCAGGGAAATACGGACAGTTTATGCAGTCTGCCCATATCTTCTGAGGCAATTCAGATTTATCTATCTCAGAAAATCCCATCCTTTTAAAAAAGAATGGGATGTAGGTAAGCGTAAATAACCTTTTTAAACCCAACTCCTTAGCTTCGCTCATACATGCCTTTACTAGAGATGTACCATTTGTCTTTCCTTGGTGTTGGTCTCTTATGGCAAGGGTTCTAATCTCCCCGAGATCTTCCCATGAGAGGGAAAGAGCACAGCACCCTATAATATCCGTTTGCCCTGGCAAGGTGCACATAACACAGAAATCCCTTAGAAAGGTATACAAAGAGTTAAGAGATCTTGGTAATATTAGCCCCTGTTTGACAAACGGATCTATCAGGGTCTTAATCTTAACTACATCTGAGGTGGCGGCCTTCCTGATCATGAAGATATCTCCAATCGATTATTCTTACAAAAAGGCCTGGCACTTTTGGCGCAATATATACTGTAAATCAGGTAATTATAACAAAACATATTGTTTGGAGTAATGGAGTATTGGAAGGATGATGGGCAGTCGCCATTGTTCTGTGCGCGTAATTGTACATCTTGTGGGATGGTTTTTGAATTTTCAGTAATCCAGTACTCCAACATTCCATTACTCCATAAAAGTTTTACGCTCGGGACAAAGCATTTTCATGAACCGTGAACGATTACAAAATCAATAAGTGTCATTGTAGGTTTATCCCTCATAGTGAGCCCTGTCTGCCAGTTCTTTTGCATGTGCAATCACAGTATCGCTTGGGTTGACCCCTCCCATCATCCTTGCCAGTTCCATGACCCGTTCATTCCCTGTAACCATATTTATGTGAGATGTAGTTGCATCGCCAACTACATCCTTTGATATAACCAGATGGGTATTAGCCAGTGATGCCAATGAATGAAGGTGTGTCACTACTATGGTCTGTGCACCTCCTGAGAGCTCTTTTAGCCTGTTTGCCATCATTATAGCTGCCTCACCGCTTATCCCTGAATCTATCTCATCAAAGACTATAGTGGTATCTTGAGTTTTCCTTTGATGACATTTTAGAGCAAGCATAATACGGCTCAACTCTCCACCAGAGGCAACTCTCGCAAGAGGAAGCATATCTTGGCCCACGTTTGTGGAAATCACGAATCCCCCCTTTAATGCCTTATTAGGCGAAATATCGTCTATATCACAATCTATACCACTCTTGTCAAATGCAGACTCGTCTGATTGCTGAATAGAAAATTTAGTACCTGCCATGCCCAATTTGGCAAGGTCGTGATTAATCAATGTACACAATCTTTTTCCAAAGGTCTTTCGTTTGGCAAGAAAAGACTTTACACCTTTTATATATACCCCAAGGGCTTTTTGGAATTCATTTCTTGCATCCTCTATGAGATATTCTTCATCTTCTACCATGGAAAGGCGCTTTTCGAGTTTTTCAATGATATCTAAAAGCCCTGTTTCATCTGTGTTATATTTGCGTTTAAGCTCGCCTATTGTTTGCAACCTTGACTCTAATTCCTGGATCCTTTCAGGGGCAAACTCATATCTTTTAATTCTATCTTTCAGGCTATAATTTAACTCTTCAATTTGTGCTATGATGCTGTTTATACTCGGAATAACATTTTTAATATCCGGATCGATATTTGCCATACCTGTAAACAATCTGCGCACTTGGCCGGCAAGGTCCATAAGGCAGGGGCTGCCGGAATATAATGTGTCTAGTGCAATTAAAGCATCTTGCCTTAGATTTGCACTCATATGACCTATGTCCAATTCTCTTATAATCTTTTCCTCTTCTCTTTTGGATATGCGGGCGGATCGCAGTTCCTTCAGGCTATATTCCAAGTCTTGTTTTTCCAGCTTGGCTGCTTCTATCATCTTCTGCGTGTTTGATAATTTTTCTTTGGCCACCAAAAGATCATTGTATACATCAAGTATCTTATCTCTTTGTATATCTGCCATCTCCTCTAATATACTTATCTGCTGCGAAGGATGTAGAAGATCCTGGTATTGATGCTGGCCATATATATGTATCAGTGTCTGTGAGATATCAGAGAGTTTAGTGGTGGTTGTGAGTTCGCCATTGATATAGCACCTGCTCTTGCCAGAGCTGTATATTTCTCTTTTAAGAACAATTTCTTTATCAGGAAGGGCAAATAAGGCCTCGATGACTGCCTTTTGCCGGCCAGGTCGGACTATATCACTACTCGCCTTGGCTCCCATAAGTAGTTTTAGCGCATCTACAATTAATGATTTGCCCGCTCCTGTCTCCCCTGTAATACAATTCAGCCCTTTCCCAAATTCTATTTCTACCGTATCTATTATTGCTATGGAGGAGACTTTTAATAGATCTATCATCTCTCCTGCCATCTAAGTTTTGTTCGTAATACCTCAAAGAAATCTCTTTTAGGGGATCTCATAAGAACGGCCTTGTGCCTGGCTTTTTTTACCACCACTTTATCACCCCCCTCCATGGGATATCCCCTCTGTCCGTCAAGTGTTAAGTATACATTGCCGGAAGATACCTGGGCACTAAGGACAATTTCTACTTCTTGAGAATCAGGTAACACTATACTTCTGTTAGAAAGTACATGGGGGCATATCGGGGTAAGTATAATAGCGGGCACATGTGGATAGACTATAGGGCCATGAGCTGCAAGGTTGTATGCAGTAGATCCAGTGGGTGTAGAGAGTATAAGGCCATCCGCCCTATACCGTGTGATGAATGTGGTATTCACCCATACCTCTATATCAATAATTCTTGCAAGCGCACCTTTATTTATAACTGCATCATTCAATACCAGTTTGCTGGCTATAATATTGTCATCCCTTATCAGGGTTGTCTCAAACATGGTTCTTTTGTCTTTCACATATTCGCCTTCACCAGATAAAATGGCCTCAATAGCAGCCTCCACTTTATCTTCAGTTATCTCTGTAAGAAATCCCAGGCTACCCATGTGTACTCCAAGTATCGGTACATTTCTGTGGCTGGATAGTCGAGCAGCCCGTAAGAGCGTACCATCTCCACCAATGGCTACAAGAAGATTTGCATTACTCCAAACATCTACAGTGTATTCCTGTCCCAGGTATGCTGCTATATGATCTTCAAGCACATAGGGGATGTCGCCTTTTTCGAGCCATTTTAATACCCGTGCTACAAGGGCAAGAACATCCCTGTTATCTTCTTTACATACAATACCTATTCTATCCTTATTCATCTGCAATACATATACAGGTGGCTATATGGTCTTGTCCAGATTAAATTTAATCCACCTTCGCGGTAGAAGGCTGAAGGCTGAAGTGATCTAAATTTTCTCCAGGCTACTCACCCACTTTGTGTACCCACGTATGATTTGAGCCTTTAGCCTTCAGTCTTTAGTCTATCCACCTGAGTAGTTATCACCTTTCAAAATAGGCAATAGACTCGATATGATAGGTTTGGGGAAACATATCAAAGGCCTTAATACTCTTAAACCTGAAGCCGTGTGAGATCAGTATTGCTATGTCCCTTGCCATAGTAGTTGGATTACAGGAGATATAGATTATTTTCGATGCACCAAGCCTTGCTATTTTATTCATCACATTCTTTGCCCCTTCTCTGGGGGGATTGAGGACAATGGTATCAAAACACATAGAGTCTTTTATCATGGTCTGCACTGCCTTTGCTGTATCCATACAGAAAAACCGTGTATTTTCAATTTTATTTTTCTTTGCACTGAGTTTGCCTTGGCGGATTAAATGTGTGCTGGAGTCTATAGCAACAATATCCGCAGCAATATAGGACAGGGGGAGAGAAAAATTTCCGTTTCCACTATACAGGTCAAGTAGCCTCTTAGAACCGTGTGCAAGGTACATAACATATTCAATCATGGCATAATTTATATAGGCATTTGCCTGTATAAAACCTCCAAAACCGCTAAACATCTGTATTTGTACATCCCCTGCATGGATAGTATATGAGCAATAACGCTGGCCCAGCACATAGTCACGCCTATGAGAGTCTGAACTCACAAAGGATATGCCGGATATCTTAATGTCATTATATATCTTGTTCATTATCGACATATCTCTGCCCTGGATATGCCCCTTACATCTTGCCAGTACAAGAACATCATCTTGGGGAGCCCGGATATCAATCTCATAGAGGCTGTAAATAGGATGACGTCTCAAAATAGTGCTCAAGTTTGTAAGGGTTTCTTGAATAAGATCATTGAGTATGGGACACATTTCAAATGTTGCAACTTGAGCCGAGCCTTCAGTAAAAAATCCCATCTTAAATTCAGGGTCATATATGCATTGAATCCTTGCATTGCGCCTGTAGCCGTATATTTCTTTAGATGCCACAGGCGAATATATAGCCTCTGGTGTGGTTTTACAGGTCTTTATGATTTCGCCTGCAAGTATATCCTGCTTCCATTTTAGCTGTTCATTGTAGGATATGTGTTGCCATGAACACCCTCCGCAAGATGCAAATATTTTGCATCTTGGATTTATCCTGTCAGGTGATGGATGTATGACATCGAGTAGTGTGGCCTCGGTGTATGATGAGTGCTCTTTGTATATCCTTGCATGTATTTTTTCTCGGGGAAGCACTCCAGGTACAAAAATTACCTTTCCGTCTTCTCTCCTGCCAACCCCCCTACCCCCATAAGATAACGAGTCGATGTCTAGAATAAGAGTATTATCTTTCATAATGGCTGATCGTACTCTGATGTTACCAGATAGTACATGTTTTGCAACTACTCAGGTGGATAGAAAATAAAGTGGAAGGCTTTTAGGGACAAATCATGCGTGATCACACAGAACTAGGTACTCAGCCTTTGAATGGCTTGATTCGAGCGTTGCGGGATGGTTGGAATGGTTCAGCCTCCAGTCTTCAACCTAAATAGCTGGGTAGTTACCATGTTTTATGCTCAGCTATCTTGCAGAGATGTTGCAATAAAAAATCCTTTTATGTATGTGTATACCATGGAAATTATAGTGGTATGGTTAGTAGATACCATCGGCAGATTGGGTTATGCAGGAATTATGGGATTGATGTTTTTAGAGAGTTCATTTTTCCCATTCCCCAGTGAAGTTATAATACCGCCGGCCGGCTACCTTGCTGCAAGGGCAGAGATGAATATCTTCTGGGTAATAATATCAGGCACATTGGGCAGCCTTTCTGGCGCCTTGTTTAATTACTTTATTGCGTATTTTCTGGGCAGGCCTTTTCTCATAAGATATGGCAAATATCTTTTTCTTACCAGAGACAGGCTTGATAAGGTTGATGTGTTTTTTAGGAATCACGGCGAGATAAGTACATTTATCGGCAGGCTTATCACTGTGGTCAGACAATACATATCCTTTCCAGCAGGTTTGGCCAAGATGAACCTTCTAAGGTTTTGTACCTATACTATGTTAGGCGCCGGGATATGGGTAAGCATACTTGCATATATTGGTTATATAGTGGGCAACAATATGACCTTGGTCAGGCAATATTCTAAAGAAGCCGGTATCTTTCTTGGCATTTTTATAATCTTTATTGTTCTCATATATTACTATGTTAGAATACATCGAAGAAGAGCACCTTAATATAGCCGTAACCACTCACCGCAGCGAAGCTATTCTTGTAAACCAAGAACTAACCGGCGTATGCCATTTTTAAGCGCTTTGACATTAAAATTAATCATAAGCCCTACCTTACAGCTGGACAACAGTAGTTGAAATATCTATTGCTGCTCTGATAACCGTTTCAGTAATCCTATTTAACTGTTTTGTCATCTCTGTGTCCTCTGTGATCTCTGCGGTGAGGGTTTACAGATAGCCGAACCGAACATGACCCTTTATTTATCCCTTGGAGGTTCAATCACCAAGCGAAAAATGAATGAGGCCTCATTCCTGTGAAAGATATCAAGTATATCCACATTTTTCATTCTCCCTAATACATTGTTTACAAAAAAGCTTTTTTATATTGCACGCAATTTCACAAAAATTCCTTGACTATGTGAAATTTGTTTTGTAATGTATGAGTTCTGTGCATTTTATTGTGCAAAAGTTTAGATTTGTGAAATTTATTTAGAGGGTAAACCGGGGGTGCCAATGGGAAGTAAGTATCCAAGTTCTGCTCTAGAGATCTATGAAACAGATATCAGAGATTATCCAATACTAACGCGTGATGAGGAGTTACATCTATTCTTTGCCTACAAAAATGGAAATGTAGAGGCAGGGAAGAACATAATAACATCCAATCTGAGGTTTGTGATAAAAGTAAGCCGTAGTTATTTTCATCTTGGCTACTCTCCTCTGGAGATTATTCAAGAGGGTAATATGGGGCTCGTAAAGGCCCTTACATATTTTAACCCGAATAAAGGTGCACGATTTATATCTTATGCCATATGGTGGATCAAGGCATATATTAAAAATTTCATTCAAAAGAACTACCAACCCCATACTGGGAGGCTTAGCCATGCAAGCCGGCTCACCTCTTTAGACCGCAAGTATATAAAAGGTGCTAAGGATGATAGTACGGTCCTTGACCATATGTTAGATGACTCTCCTAATCAGGAAGATTATTATGGTATGAAGGAGCAGGCTATATTCCTGGCAGGCTTTTTTAAATCCAACCCGTCATTGCTCACGGGTAGAGAATTTTTTATTATCCAACAAAGATTTTTTAGTGACCCACCTGCCACCTTAAGGGTTATTGCCACCAAGATCGGGGTTACCCGGGAGAGGGTGAGACAGATAGAAGAAAGATCCTTGAAAAGACTCCGGTCAGCTATGGAAAGATGTTATTCCACAGTACCTGCAGATATAGAACTCTCCTCAAACCAGATATATCATAGGAAAATCCAGGGTTTCTGAGGAGACCCATTACTTCAGATCACTGTAGTTTTCAAATCTAGTGCATTCAGAACGCCACATTAACTTTATAGTGCCGGTAGGACCATTTCGATGTTTACTTACTATTATCTCCGCAATATTTTGGTCTTCTGTAGAAGGGTTATATACCTCATCCCTGTATATAAAACAGATAACATCAGCGTCTTGTTCTATTGCCCCTGACTCTCGCAGATCTGCCATCCGTGGACGTTTATCTTCACGTTCTTCAACCCTGCGGTTAAGTTGGGATAGAGCTATTACCGGCACATCAAATTCCTTTGCAATCGCCTTGAGTGATCTTGATATCTCTGATATCTCCTGTTCCCTGGAGTCTATTCTCCTCCTGGCTGTCATAAGTTGAAGGTAATCCACAATCACTAGCCCTAAGCCTTCATAAGCTGCCATCCGCCTTAGCTTTGCCCTAATTTCACCAATTGAGATACCTGGCGCGTCATCAATATACAGTGGCGCTTCTGCAAGCACGCCTGATGCATCTATGAGTTTGCTCCAGTCTTCTCTCTTGAGACGGACGCTTCTAACGTTTGATTGATCGATCTCTGCCTGGCAGGCCAGGAGTCTGAGCGCAAGCTGTTCTTTTGCCATCTCAAGGGAAAATACTGCAACAGGTATCTTTTCAACACAGGCTACATGACTGGCTATGTTCATGGCCAGTGATGTCTTTCCCATTGATGGCCTGCCTGCTATGATTAGAAAATCAGAAGGGTGAAGCCCCATCAAAATATTGTTTAGATCTGTAAACTCAGTAAGGATACCGCCGGCTGCAATCTCTCCACTCGCAATACAGGTCAGGGTATGATAAACGTCTGTTACAAGATTACCTATCTTTGTAAGCCCTCCCCTTGCATTATTTAGATCCTTATTTATGTTGAAGATAATCTGCTCTGCTTCTTGAACCGTTTCTGAAACATCCTCCACAGAGTCTCTTGCGATCTTTATAATAGAGTTTGCCCCCACGATTAATGATCTAAGGATTGCCTTATCTTTCAAAAGTCTTGCATAATATTCGATGTTGGCCGATGTAGGGATACGATCTGCAAGCCCGGCAATATAACTGGCCCCTCCAACGGCATCCAATTTTTCACGAACATCTATGGTCTCAATAAGTGACACATAATCAATAGGCAGGCCTTTATCTCTTAGGGAAAGCATTTCCTTATATATAACCCTGTTCCTTTCGGAATAGAAGTCTTCAGGGGTAATTATTTCTATGACAGCATCCAGGGAGGAGTTCTCCAATAAGATGCTCCCTAATATATATTCTTCCGCCTCAATGTTGTGAGGAACTAATGGGATTGTTTCTTTCGTCAAACTTTACACCTCTGTCTCTGCATTGACTTCCACCTTTATGGTCGCTGCTATATTTGTATAAAGCTTTATAGCGATTTCATGGGATCCTATGTGACGGATAGGTTCTTTCATGATTATCTTCTTCTTATCTATCTCAAACCCCTTTTCTTTTAGGGCCTCATAGATATTAGAAGAAGTGATAGAGCCAAATAATTTGCCTTCCCGGCCGGCCTTCGCATCAAAGTTTAGGGTGGTAGAGCTTAGTGTTTCTGCCAGCACATTGGCCTCCCCCCTTGTCTTTGCCTCTTTCTTTATTTGTGTATGATACTTGTCCTTAAATGTCTTGGCATTGGATTCTGTGGCCTCCATCGCCTTACCCTTTGGTATAAGAAAATTTCTTGCATGACCATCTTTGACCCTTACTTCCTCTCCTATGTTGCCTAGTCCTTCTATATTTTCTAATAAAATCAATCTCATAGTTTATCTCTCCTTGTAGGTTTTATCCTTTTCCTAAAATCAAACCATGTATCGAACAACCCAAACCCTACTACAACAATCATTATATATATTTGACTTAAGATCAATATATAAATGAATCCTTTTATGAAATAACCCCACCCCATTGAATGCAAAAAGTAGCCTACTATAGACATCCCGTGAAAGAAATATGCCACACACAGTATAATCAATAAATTCCCCCCTACTATGCTGAAATTATCAAAGGGCAGCAGGATCATCACACATGCACATATAAAGATATAGACAAGCCAATAAGGGTTTTGCCACTGCCTAAGCCTAATCTTTTTTATACTCGCCACAATCAATAGATTGGTCCATGCTACAAAAGACAGTCCTGTACTTAAAAGTGCAGGGAAAAGCCCGGTGATTTTATTTTCTAAATTTGGCCTATTCATCTTAAACTCTAGCAACTGCTCTGTGCTGAGTACTTGATCATAAACTAAGGCTATTTGATCCATCATAGAATGAACGCCCTGTGTTATAATGGCAAAGTATGAAAGAGATAGAGCATGCGCCTTGATAGCCACTATGAGGAGAAATATCCCTACTAATAGAGAAGTAGGCGCCAGTATGGAAAGCCCAATGTGATCTCTATGTATGCAATTGCATTGGAGTATACTAAATAGCAATATACATCCATAAAAGAAGACACCTGCCTTCAATCCCGGTATAATAATCATGATAAAAGGCAGCAAGCTTATCAGTAGCTTCCATCTCCTCTCGAGTCCTTTTACCCATACACAATACATCGATGGAAAGAAAAGCATTAAAGGCAATGCCAGATAGGGCATTATAATAACAACTAAACATATAAAGAGAAATATACTACTGAAAACCAGTAGAATTTTATTGCCCCTTAGGGTGGGAGGCATTATCTTATTCGTGCACAGTAAATGGAAGCAGAGCTAGTATCCGCGCCTTTTTTATAGCAATAGAAAGCCTTCTTTGATGCCTGGAACATACACCTGTAATTCGTCTTGGCAGTATCTTCCCCCTTTCTGTGATAAATTCTTTCAGTATTCCAGCCTCTTTGTAGTCTATCTTGAGATCTTTGTCTTCACAGAATTTGCATACCTTTTTTTTATAATAAGACCTAAATCTTGATCTTGGTTTTGCGTTGGAATTAAATCTCCTCTTCTCTGCCATTATTCTTTTGCCTCCTCAAATTTCGTTAGAGGATTGGCTGACATCTTCCACCTCTACTTCTTCTTTGATATCATCTTTGTCTACTACTTCTTCGATCCTGGTTACCACAAACCTCATTATATTCTCGTCAATCCTCAAGTTTCTTTCCAGTTCCACTATAAAGCCACCCGGCCCATTGAATAAGCATAAGAAATAATGCCCCTGTGGTTTCTTATTGATCTTGTATGCCAGTGATTTTATGCCATGATCGTCAACCTTTAGCACATCACCACCATTTTTGGTTATGACATCCTTAAATTTTGTAATAACCTTTTCTAAGGCATCGTCACTGACATCAGGATCTACTATAAACATCAATTCATAAGAATTCATACGTTCCTCCCTTATGGTCTTTCCAGCCCCTTATGGAGCAAGGAAGTTGGAACCTCATACACCAATAAAATATTATGTTCAAGTTAAAAATAGGCTGTCATCAATACTTCCATCAGGTAGCATATTGTCTGGATGATATTGTCCTTTATCCTCCATCTGCTTGCGTACACATTTGCTATTGTCGCCCAGACAGTATTTTTCTATCCACTTATGATCAAGCATTCCTTCTTCTACAAAATATTTTATCGGACATACCGGATACCAGTAACATTGGTTCTCCCTTGCCACTATCTCTCCTTTGTGAGTTAATGTAATAACTTGCCTTTTTATGAATTTATTATTAAAATAGTCTTTGTATCTGCAGGAGGTAGAATCATGAGAGGATTCATATTAAAATGGGCAGTCTCTACAGCCGCTCTTGCGGCGGCGGCATGGGTTGTAAAGGGGATAATCATAGACAGTGGCTGGGCACTGTTAGGTGCAGCGCTTGTAATTGGTTTGTTAAACGCATTTTTAAAGCCCATTGTGGTCTTACTTACTCTCCCTCTTAATATCTTGACACTGGGTTTATTCACATTTGTGATAAATGCAATAATGATCTTATTAACATCGGAGGTTGTCAAGGGTTTCACAGTAAATAGTTTCTGGGCTGCACTTAGGGGAGCAATCATCATGTCTGTCGTAGGCTTTATCTTGAATCTGTTTATAAGGGATAATTTCAAGGTAACTGTTGTGACGAAGACCAAACCATAGTTAGTACCTTATCTTAAAACCCTCTATCCCTTCAGGGGATGGAAATTCCTCAACATCGATATGATCTACCCTTGCCCCAACAGGGCCATGATAGCACCATTGCAAAAATCTTTGGACTGCATCAGGGGCCGCCTCCACATAAACCTCTACAGCACCATCTTGAGTATTTTTTACCCATCCTCTCACACCTTCTTTTCGGGCCACCTCTTGAGTGCTGGCCCGAAACCAAACCCCCTGGACCCTCCCGTATATCATCAGGTGTAATGCCTTCATATATTCTCTCCTTTAAGTAGCGCAAGAAGAGTATTCTCATCTAAAATCGTTGTATTTAGCGTGTTAGCTTTTTTCAGTTTTGACCCGGGATCCCTGCCAATCACCAAGTAATCCAGCTGTTTGCTCACAGATTTCACCACATGTCCGCCAAGGGCTTCTACCCCTGTTTTTGCCTGTGATCTGGTCATGGATGCTAATGTTCCTGTAAAGCATATCCTTTTATCAGAAAATACAGACTTCTCTTTCTCCTGGGCTTCGCTGCCTTTTATTCTTATTCCCAGGGATATAAGGTCCTCTATAACTCTTAAGTTTTTTTGATCTTTACAAAAGGCAACTATGGAAGTAGCCACCTTACTTCCTATATTTGGTATAGTCATAAGTGTATCATAATCTGCATTCAAGAATTTTTTCAGGGTCTCGAAATAACCAGCTAGATCTTGCGCTGTGGATTGCCCGACATGATCAATGCCAAGGGCATATATAAAACGAGATAAGCCTATATCTTTACTCTTTTCAATGGATTTGAGAAGGTTTTCAATAGATAGGGCTGCAAAACCATCTAGTTTCATTAGATCTTCGTGGTTTAATCGATACAGGTCAGATACATGCCTTACTTGAAGATTATCTACTATCTGGTCTATTGTCCTTTTCCCGAGGCCATCTATATCAAGAGCCTCTTTAGATGCGAAGTGGTATATCCTTCTCTTTATAATAGCAGGGCATGACATATTTACACATCGGTACACAGCGCCGTCTTTCACTGCGGCTGACCCGCATACAGGGCATGTATCAGGCATATGAAAGGCCTTCTCTACGCCTGTCCTCTTGGATTTGATAGGGCCTACTATCTCCGGGATTACATCCCCTGCCCTTTGTATTATAATGGTATCACCAATGAGTATATCTTTTCGTTTGATCTCGTCTACATTATGAAGGGTTGCTCTGCTTACCCTCACCCCTCCTACTTTGACAGGCTCAAGTATGGCCACAGGGGTGATGACCCCGGTTCTGCCTACCTGAACATGTATATATTTAAGGATAGAGGTGGCCTGTGTGGGGGCAAACTTGTATGCTATTGCCCACCTGGGAGCCCTGGCCTTCGCGCCGAGCATATCCTGATGTCTTATCGCATCTATCTTTACCACAACCCCGTCAATCTCATATGGGAACTCTTCCCTTTTCTCCTGGATATATGCAGTAAAATCTATGACCTCTTCTATTCCCGTACATACCCTTATGTCAGGGTTTACCTTAAATCCAAGAAAAGACAGCATCTTTAATGCCTGAGATTGCGTGTCCATCTCAAGGGAGACCGGCTCTGGAAGAGCATATGCAAAGAACATAAGGGCTCTATCTGCTGTTATGACAGGGCCCAGTTGCCTTAAGGATCCGGCTGCTGCATTTCTGGGGTTCGCAAACAGTGTTTCACCTTTTTTAGCCCGTTCATTGTTTAACCTCTTAAATTCGGATTTGTACATCACCACCTCGCCTCGAACCTCTAAGAGGCCAGGAGGGTGATCTGTCATCAACCTTAGCGGGATACTCTTTATGGTCTTTAAATTCTGCGTTACATCCTCTCCTGTAGTGCCATCCCCTCTAGTCCCGCCACGAATAAAGATGCCGTTTTCGTAGACAAGTTCCACAGCCAATCCATCGAATTTCGGTTCGCCACAATATACTATTGCATCTTCATCTATCCATTTGATCACCCTTCGGTGAAATTCCCTCAATTCTTGAATATTCATTGCATTATCCAGACTTAGCAGCGGCATCCTGTGGACCATGGCTGGAAATGCCTTTAATGGTGCCCCCCCTACCCTCTGGGTGGGTGAGGTTGATGTTATGAGTTCAGGGTGTTCGTCTTCGAGCTGAATCAGCTCTTGCATGAGTTGATCATAGGACCCATCAGATATTTCAGGGGCATCCAAGACATAGTAGCGATAATTATGATGCTCTATAAGATCTCTAAGTTCTTTTATACGTTTTATAGGCTTTTTCCCCGCCATAGATCATCCTTGAGGATTGATATGTATGGTAAGTGCTCTTTGTAAACATCATTAATTTGCTAATTTACAATGAAATTTATTTAACATAAAAAATGCTTGAATAAAACTATTTAATGATTAATATGTATGATATTAATTCAATACATTTTTATAAGGAGTTTGTTATGACTAAAGTTGTCTTTAACGTGCAGGATCAATTCTTGAATCAAGCAAGAAAAGAAAAGGTGCCTGTTGTAATTACCCTTATCAATAATGCGAAGATGGAAGGTTTTGTTAGGAGCTTCGATCCCTTTTGTATCTTGTTTCAGACTGATCGGCCGATACTTGTGTATAAGCATGCAATAACCTTTCTAGAACCTACTGAAGAGGATTCTAAATTAAAAGATTTTCTTTCGGGATGAAAAAGTATCTCTTTGCAACAATAATATTTGGTATCCTGTTTGTGGCACCCCTGCCATCAATGGCAGAAGAGCAGCTCCCCATTGTTGTTCAGGGTATAGGTATTATAGAGGATGGCAATATAGCAAAGGCAGAATATCTAGCTCTTGCCGACGGGTTTAATAAGGTATTGCTTATAAGCGCTTTACAATATGTCCCGATGTCCTCTACATATGCCCTGATTAATGCGTTGCCTTCCTATCTCTCCTACCGGGGTACAAATGACATTTCTCAATACCAAATCACAGATAAGCTCAAGCAGGATAGCCTTTTAAGGCTTACTATAGATCTCAGATTAAAAAAGGAACATCTAAAGCGGTGGCTATGTGCACAGACCCTGAATGTCCCACGCATTGCCAGACCAAAGATAATAACTATGATATCCTCAAAAGGCATTGAGGAAGAAGATGTCTATGAATGGTGGAAAATTCCGGGCAAAAAAATATATTCTGCATTCGAATCTCAATTAATCAACCAGCTTTTTTTATGGGGTGAAAACGTTATTAAAGATCCGTCTGAGACGAAAAGATATCCTTATGATAGTTCAGATCCTATCAGGATTGCTGAAGAGTTAGGGGCTGACTTAATATTGACAGGTAGCATAGAGTATATCCCTGAAGAAAAAAGTATATATTCATGTGTGCTCAATATTAGACTCATAGAGACGGGCGGGAGCGAACTTTGTTCGTGGTCTGCCTCTTACAAGAGTGATCTGCAGACAGAGAAAATGAATTCTTTAATGACGGATTTTCTTATCGATCCAGTAAGGAATAAGATTGCATACAAAATTTTAAGTCTATCCCCCGAGATTGCGACAAAGTACATTTGTATAGAGGGGATCAGTGATTATAATACTTACCAATCAATAATAAATGCACTGAGCGCCATGTCAAATGTTTCTCAAATAAAAATATCCAAAATAGAGGGCCACCGTCTCTGGCATACTATTAAGACAAAGGGTAATCTTGATGATATTATGAACAATCTGAAAACCCAGCAGATAGCAAATGTAGATATTGAAATAAAGGATGACATTGCCTTCATAAGGATAATCAGCCACTAATCATTTTTGATTCGCAGCCAGAAATGTCATATTCATTAAAATGCCCGGGTGCTTTGACAGGTCAAACTGGTAATGCAACTCCTTCAATTATGGTAATGTCTTGACATAGCATATAAGACTGGAGGAAACCTGTCTTTAGTCTCTGGTCTATTTTTTGTATTTGCCCATCAATTGACCCTGGGCTAAGATGTGGCCCTTTATAGTGTTTAGGAGTTCATTTTTGGTAGCACCCGGTTCAAGGTCTGGTTTTGTATCCAAGGCATATATCCTGAAATAATACCTGTGAATACCGGATGGGGGGCAAGGGCCACCGTAACCTATCTTGAGGAAGTCGTTTCTCCCCTGTATTGCGCCATTTTCAAGTATTCCCTTTGGTGGCATACCTTCAGGCAAACCAGTTGCATTAGGTGGAATGTTATAGATAACCCAGTGGACCCATGTACCCATAGGTGCATCAGGATCATCACATATAAGGCAGATGCTCTTAGCCCCTTTTGGGACACCCTCCCATGTTAATGGAGGGGAAATGTCGTTGCCCCTACAGGTATACTTGTCTGGTATCATAGAGCCTTGTTCAAATGCCGGGCTGGCAATACCAATATCCATTGGTTCACCTCCTTTTGCTTTATCTTGAGCCAGAATGTCTTCCTGCCAGAGACAGATGATCACTGCACTGTATAACAAATAAATCAAGCAATAATGCCATTTATACATTAGTCCCTCCCCCTAATATTTCATCACATATGAATATGGAACCCCAATACTTCACATTTGTCAATTATTTTATTAACACATCAACGCGGTATAGGGTTATTCTGGTAGATAGATATAACCACCAGTAACAGTAAAAAGAGATACATACTTATTACAATAAGTATGTTTCTAACAGTGGCCGCACAAGGCCGCTGAGAAAGAGTGTACCACAGGGGAGGCATGGGTACTAAGAAGAAAAGGATACAGATCAATATATGGACACCTTTAAAGAATAACCATATGGCTGGTACAACAAAACATAGAAGGATTACAGTACTAACCAGTTTATGTACCTGTTCTAAACTAAGGCCTGCCTTCATAAGCATGATATATCCTGTTTGATTTCCGACAGTCTTATCAGCATCAATATCCTTATAGTCCTTAAATGTGGACACCAAAGACCAGCCCCCAAATATCAAGAAACCAAACACTACGATCTCTGGGGTAAACACAGGTAATCTCGCGGAGAAAATCCCGGTTAAGAAGGAGCCAAGCCCCCAAATGCCTTCTATCTTGTAATTGGCTGGAAAAAATCTTTTTGCCCTGTAGAAATCATAATTATATAAAACAGAGACAATGTATAGCAGGCCTAAGGGCAGAAAAACCATTGACTTGATGTTGTATAACAAAAAGACAAGGATCAGATATGTAGTATTGAAAAACAAGACATCCTGCCTAGTTACATAGCCATAGCGTCCGGAAAGAGTGTCTTCTTCTTTGTCAAAAAAGTCATTCTGGACTAAGGTTACCAGGCCGGCATAGAAGACCATAAATGCTGCAAAGAGGGTAAAAGGATTAATCCCACCAGAGACAGCAGCCCCCATAAAGGTAAGTAAGACAAAAGGGAGGCAGTGAAGGCACCGTTTTGCTAGATTGGTGAATATCTGCGGGTTTAGGACAAGATAAAAAACAATGACAGGTATCAATTGAAATATAGATGTAACTACCATGTTTGGTATACGCATGGGAATGCTTTTTGTCACCATTGCGGCAATAGTGGGGATAATCATTCCTGAGATCAAAAGGACAACTATATATACCCCTAGCCCACCCAGTAAGGATCTCCTGTAACTAGATGTCTTGATATAGGTATAGTAGGCACTAAAGATTATGGTTGACCACAGCACGATCCCCTCTCCTACAGGAAAACCTTTTTTATAATCAAAGAAAAAAAAGTCTTTGATGCTGGGCAGGCCTACAAAGTAAGAGTACCTGAAATTTCCCAGACCATAAATAAAAGCATCTATAATAGGAGGAAAAATTCCTAAAAATACACCAATTAGTACGGCATTTATCACCTTTTTCCAATCGGTCCTGGAGGAAACGGTAATAACTAATGTATAGGAGAATATCATAAGGAGATAGAACACACAGTTATTTATAACATCTATGTGATAGTACTGCCTGTAGGCAAGCATAACCTCTTCTATTGTACGGATACCTCCCACAAATAAGGCAAAGATCAGTATGGTGTAAAAATTGTATACCTTCTTCTCTTGAAAGTAGATTATTCGTTTTATCCAGTTTTTTGAACGCATTACCCCCCTCCGAAAAAAATTAGACTAAATCAGGATAAGATAATATAAGATATAGATATACTTATCAAACTCTATTTAGAAACCATTATTTGCTTCTATGTTTACTATGTTTATTAACAATCTCACGATCCCAACTCTGTAGAGATTGTAGAACGGGGTATCGTTCCGCATCATCTCTTTTAAGAGATCTGGGTAAGAGAAAGATGCTCCTGGCACCTATGGTTTTGTCCTTTAGTTTTCCTCCCCTTACAAATACCCATTTGTCTACCTTGAGCCCCTCAAAGCTTATGTCATTACCATTAATATCTTTGATATTGGTCTGATAATGCTTTCCTTCATAAATCAGATCCACCAGAAATATCATCCTTTCTGATGCTATGATATAGTCTTTTTCAGGGCTTACATATGTGATTTTAGCTTGAAACTGGGTATACTCCCAATTTTTTATGTAATGAGATATCTTATCAGCACTACATATCCCTATAAAAAACATCAGGACAAACATAGAAAAGACTGCTGTTGTCATGATCTTATTAAAAATGTGGGCCATTTTTATCTCCTCGATATTGCTTATTAGTTTTGTTTCCAGTAATAGGGTTTTGCACCCTGACCACCTGGCACGTTAAATGTCCTTGTCCCAGCACTACCTCCAGTGCCTTGAGTCCCGATAAGCAGTTTAGTACCCTTTAAGGTTACAATAAGGGTTGGCTGGGATGGGATGCCGGTTCCGAGGTATATGCTTCTATCTGACCTAGCAAGCACCTCCTCACCTCCAGCATCATTGGTTTCATCAAAGTTTAAAGCCGCCTGTCCTGTCATATAGTTTAATGCATAGAGTCTTCCTCCTCCTAGTCCCTGCGTAGCGCACTTATCTGTTCCAGAACCAGGATCTGGGCTAAAGGTAGAAAAGAACACTATCTTGTTAAATACAATAGGGGTGGAGACCATCTTTTCACCACTGCGCTTATCGAATTTGATAAACCAGCCATTTCCACTCGCAAGTGCTGTATATGTGGCTGGATTGTAGCCGTAACTTGTCACATCTACCAGGTCTCCTTCTGTGAGGGTGTTATTGGCTGAACCATCTGTCCATGGGGTTGTCCATTTATTCTTTATTGCATAAAAGCGATTGGTAGTATTTATCTCTGATGGATGTGCCCTATCACCTGTGCCGATATAGACATAATCACCAAAGGTCTCTAAGACTACATCCGGTGCGTAGAGAAATTTCAGCAATGTGGTAGCAGTTGAACCATTTCTGGCCTTAAACAGCCACCTTTTCTCCCACGAACCATCTTTGTCCCTGTCTTTAAATACAAACAGGTTAGCACCTAGAGATGGTGCATAGATAGTATCATCCAGGCCATCACTGTCATAATCAAATTCAGCCAGGTCAACGATAGAATATCTCATGTCAGAATAATTACTATGATTGAAGTTTATGACTGCACTTAAAATGCCTGTTGATGCATCCACTGCATACACTGCTCTGCCCTTGGAATCACCCAAGGCAGGTGTATCCAGATCCTCATTTGCTACATCATAGCCCCCTGCAAGTAGTATAACCTTGGTAGTGGATCCACCACCAGTTGCTATTGTACATACACGTGGCGTGGACCATGACTGTGCAAGGGTCTCAGAGCCCAGTATACTTGAACTGATTTCCCATACCCATTCAGGGGCGAGATAGCCATCTGTGATATAATCTCCATTAGCGTTATATTCACCTACTTTTAATGCATAGTACTTATTGCCACCACGTCTTAGGCCAAAGCACACATATTGGGTATTGCTTTCTCTGTACACGACAGGAGATCCATCTACAAAATAGCTGTGAGTTGAACTGTCTTTCAACAGGTGCAGGTTTGGCAAGAGATCCCATGGTACAAAGCACCATTTCTCGCTTACTGAATCATCGCTTAAGGTACCGGTCCCTTTATCATCATCTACAAGGGTATGCAGAAACCCGTCATTTGCACCCCCAAAGATTACAGTGTTATTCCCATCATACATAACTGCAGGTTTTGAATGAAGGATATCACCTAGAACCCATTCCCTCTCACTAGTCCCGCCTTGAGCATACACACCTTTTGCCGTTAGATAATTGATCAGATCATCCTTTTCAGTATCAGTAGCCACTCCCATTGTTGTTGCGGTGATCGCTGTATTATCCACTGAAAAGGCATTATCACTATGGGTCAGGCTCTTATTTGCAGTGCCCTGATATGTATAGAATGTTCTATCAGTCTGAGAAAGCGCTGTCTCGCCAGCGCCACCTTTTTTTACATCACTTCCATCCGCGCTACTCCAACAGGAGGAAGCATTACTCAGGATCTGGCCAGTTGCGTCTGCAGCAGGGCTGCCGTCCTTCTGTAGGAGGTCTCCATCGCAATTGAGTCCGAATTTTTTAAGGTTCCCTTCCCAGAATCCAGATGCATCTACAGGCCTGAACAGAGCCAAGTAAACGCTGTTTCCTGCATAGGCCTTGTTCATCTTGCTCACAGGTACCACCGGCGCTATGAAGCTTGCATTTGTCTCTAGGATTTCCCCTATAATATGACTAAATGCCCCTTGCAGTTGGCTACTATTTTCAGAGGAGTAATACGCGCCGTGACCGTGAAAATCATCCGCAGTACTTTTCAAGAGTAAATCATCAGTCTTAGTTGCAAAACCAATCGTATAGGTGACTATGTTCTGTTGCCAAGAGGTGCCATAGGTATCAGTATCAAAGGATTCACCTGCACTATCTGTTGCAGGATCTATCCTGAGGTCTTCGTCATGTAGGAACTTTGCCACGTCATCGAGCCAATGAGTGCCTCCATTAGCGTCTGTCCCTGGATCAACCCCATCATTGTCATAATCACCGATAGAGTTTCCATTAATGTAGTCGGCACGGGTGAATATATTATCACCATTGCCGTCACCTTCATCACTCCATGAGTTACCATCGGTCATCAATATTATATAATTCTTCTGACATCTCCATTGTATTGGAGATGTATATGTTGTGCCTGGGTTCGCCCAAGATGACTTGCCGGCAAAATACAGGCCTGCCTCTGCAAGGCTCTCGGCAAGTGGGGTCGCACCATGTGCAGTAAAGATATCAAGCACAGTCTTTATGGTGGCATCACTAGAACCCATTTCAGCGACAATACTGCCCCCTCGGTTACTATCATTAAATCTCATCAGGCCAAATCTGACTGCGTTGTCTTCAATACTATCTAACAGCTCTTTTATTGCTTTTCTGGCAACATTGATTTTTGAATCAGTCTCTATAATTGGAGAATCCAAAAAATTCAGGAAATTCCCTGTTGCCAGGGTCTCGGAATTGGATGTCCCACAGTTATATGGAGAACTATTCCCTATGTACCCCTGCCAGTGACCAATGGTATCCAGTGTATCTTTTGCATCTGCACAGCCAATGTCCGAGGTACTGTTGGTAAATTCTTCCCAGGAAGCACTACCCCATCCGCCACTACCTGATTTATAATAGACCTTATATCTCTCATAAGAAGCAGTAGAGCTGCCCCATCCACCACCGCCAAAGTCTTCAGCATAATCATAACTAGGGTCATATACACTGCATGGGACACTGTCTGCCATAGATCCTGATGTGTCGAATATGATAAGCACATTGGGTGTAACATTTATCACCCCTCCAGAAAAGATCTCTGTATCATCGGCCAGGCTTGGCTTATATGCGAACAATAAACAAAGGCCTATGAGAAATATAATTTTTTTATACATAATAGATTTCTCCTTGTGTTTAATCCTTATTGTGTCGGAAAATTCTTCCATACACCTATCTCTATATTCTGGTTGTTTATATCAGATATGATCTTGTAATAATTGGTAGTTACTTGCGTGGCACTTGTACCTTCGCCCACAGGTGAAGTCCCGGTGCGGGTCAGTTGCACACTGATGGTCGCACTGCTTATCATGCTGCCAACTGGTGGCGAAAGAGGGTAAGTTGTGTTCATATTTATTATTGTTGAACTGGCAAATGCATCAAAGTTGGCAACAGCATAGTTACCGGCACTCTCTGCTGTGTAAAAATCCCGTTTATAGGCCCTTTCATTTCCGGCAATCCTTGCCTCTATCGTAGAAGAACGCATTACAGTTATTCCAATGACAATCGCTGCCAAGAGTACTACCAATACCAATACCAGTACCATTCCTTCCTGGTTATTTTTCATTATGGCTGCCCCCTTATAAACGTAACAGTGACTTGGTGAGGGGTGGGCTTCTCGGTCCATGATGAACTAACTCGTACCTGTTTTACCCCTGTAACAGGTGTATCATCACTGACATTCCATACAATGGCATAGTTCCTCCCTGCATCAGAGGTAATTCCCGGAGAATTATGAGCCCCATTGGTAAGGGATGTATGCGCATAACTCAGTCCCATAAGTAACTCCACCTGATTCTGTGTAATATTCATGGCATCAGTTATCTGCATACCAAAACTGCCACCCTTTACTGCCTCACCCTGCATCTTTGCTACCCCTATGATCCCTACTGCAAATATCAATATGGCTATTACCACCTCAATAAGGGTGAAGCCTTCTCTGGTGTCAGGTCTTGACATTTGACATTTCTTTTTAACTACTTGACCTGATTGTGTGTTGTGCTCTAAAATGTCAAATGTCAAGACCTGACACCTCCTTTCCTCTCCTTTTCTTTTTGCCCTGTTTTGCCTTACAACCCTAGATTTCGGCATCTTGCCCTCCTCGTCAGTGTGCGGGTAATGGTCTGTCCTGTATCCGGGTCTATCTGTTCGCTGCGGACAACAATATTTATTACTACAGACCTTATATCATTTACACTACCGGCAGGATTATTATCGCTGTCAAAATAGGTGAATCCCAGGCTTGTGACATTTACAGCCAGGGATTGGCCATTTCTGAAAAGTGTTGACTGCACCATAGAATAGGCTACCTGTTCACCTGCATCAATAGTACCGTTTTCGTCGATATCCATAGTTACGCCTAAAGAGTTTGCTGTCCATGTAAGGATACCTGCTGTGGTATTGCCTGTCGGGTCGCAGCCCGCCATCCTCATATCCCTTTCCATTATATCGATTGATGCCCTTAGATCCTGCTGCATTGTGACAACCTGATGTTGTACATGCCCGATTTTGTGCTGGGTTAGATAAGCAGTATATACAACCGCCATCAAAATGGCAGATATGACTAGGACTACCATTAATTCCACCAGGGTTACGCCTTTATTGTTATAGACGGCAAGTTTTGGAATATGATATTCTTTCTCAACTATCTGATTTGATTGTCTATTGTGCTTTAAGGTTCCGACTATCAAGATTTGATAACCTCCTATCTTATACTTATACTCCCACCAAGAGACAACGTTATGGTCCTGGTATTATCGGCCAAGGGGGCCTTAGTACTCTGTACTACAATGCTGCCTTGCTGTAATGCAAGCCCACGACTATCGAAGCCGGTGGAATTTGCTGCCATTGCCCCAACTCCGGCAAAGTTTGGAGTTATATCGGTATCATCTTCTAATGTAGTCCATGGCACGATTGGATCCGTTAGATCTGCTTCCACAATATATCTATCCGGTGTCGGTGCTGCATTATCATCAAAGCATACTCTAACATCCTCATTGCCCTTTAGCGCTGCCATCCTTGCCTGTTGAAAATGGGAGGCAAGGGTCCTTGCTGAACTATTCAACCTTTGTTTGGCAAGCCAGCCGCCTATGCTCGGAGCGGCTATGGCTGCGCCAATAGCAATTATAATTACAACTACCATTAGCTCCATTATCGTAAAACCTCTTGTATTTTGAATGCAGACTAAACCCCTATGTCTCATCTTATTTTGTATCGGCATAACCCCTCCCCAACTTAACATTATAGGCGCCCTTTTTGCTGCTTACCATTACCTCTCCATCCATATCCGTCCTGAACACTTTTATATCTTCAGCCCTCAACCGTTTTAGCGGTTTGGGGCGGGGCACATGATATCTGTTCTTATAACCGCATGAGATCACTGCAATGCGTGGGTTTACCATATCCAGAAATACTGGAAGGCATGACTTTTTTGCCCCGTGGTGAGCCACCTTGAGCACATCTGCCGAGATATCTCTGCCAAGATGTGCCAAGGATAATTCTCCCATTCCCTCTGCATCTGCCATAAATAGGCCCTTCATATTGTCGCCGACCACCATCAGCACTATGGAATGCAAATTCAGGTCCATGCCTTTCTCTCTTTTTGCTATGTGTTTAAGCGGGTTTAACACCTCGATTGTTGTATTCCCCAAGGTTAGGATATCGCCAAGGCATACTGCTTTTATGGGTATGGATCTCGATCTTGCAATCTTTGTAACCTCTTTAAATACAGGATTCCAGTCTGATCCCATGTTTGTCCATACCTCACCAACATCAAAGTGCCTTAATATAAAGGGCATCCCACCTATATGATCAACATCAGAGTGGGTTATCACCACAAGATCCAGTCTTGTTATGCCCCTTTGTAACAGGTGGGGGACCACAATAAATCTGCCGGTGTCAAATCCTGATCGTGACCCGCCTGCATCAATCAATATTGCATGCCTCCCGGAGGTGATAAGGGCTGAATCCCCCTGGCCAACACTTATAAAATCGAATGCAAGGGGTTTGTCTAGTCTTATCTGCTGCTGCAAAATCGGTAAAGTGACTATGAAAATAGCGCTTAATGTGATGAGTATTGCTCTTAACCTGGTCTTTCTACCAAAGAATGCCAGGATAAGACCAAGATAGCATGAATAGACCCAGACAAGCCATGGCCTCTTGACAGGGAAGAGCACACCGAATAAGTCGCCTGTCTTGAGAATAAGGGTGATACCATCCATAGAGAGTGAAAACAGGTATGAAGCTATAGGCCATGAAACAGGGGTTGCCAAAAGACCCAGCAGAGAAATGGGCATGACAAATAGGCCAAATACAGGGACGAAAATCAGGTTGGATATAAGCCCTGCGGGTGAGACAAAACCGAATATATACACTATCATGGGGAGGGTGAATACAGTGGCAGCTATAGTTATTATGGCAAGTTGGAGTATCCGTGATCTTGAATTGAATTTGTTCAGTGTTCCGATTATCCCGAGTACAGCGGCAAAGGATAACAAAAAGCTTGGGCTATATATGCTGACAGGCCATATAATAAGTATGACAATCCCTGATAGAGCAAGGGAGTTTATAACATCATTCTTTCGTGCAAAGAAAAGCGCTCCGACTACCATCATTGCCATTATCGTAGCTCTGACAGTGGGAATATATGGGCCTACAAGGCATGCATACAATAGAGCGCTTATAAGACCTATGATCTTTGCTGCAATGGGCGTGTCAAACCTTTTGGCAATAGGGGGAATACACCTCAAGACAGTAAATGCTATCACGTATCCGAACAGGATCACCAGCCCTATATGTAGCCCGGAGATAGCCATAAGATGGGAGATTCCAAGCGAGGTGAACCTGTCCCTTATAGAGTTGGTCAAACATGATTTGTCTCCCAACAGGATGGCCTTTAATATCTCCGCCTCCGGCTTGGCAAAGCTCGATAATTGCTTTGATGCATTGGTTTTGAAGCCCTTTTTTACAACCCAAGGGCCATACTTTTTTATATCGTTAAAGTCTTTTATATACCCGGTTAATGTAATACCCTTGGTCTTAAGATACCTGGTATAGTCAAATTCTCCTATGTTACCATAAGGCCTGGGCATTCTTATAACAGCCTTTGATTTTATGTGCGTTCCCTTGTGTAAGGTCTCTATGTGCTTATAGATATTGATCTGAGAGCGGCCGTGTAGCCTTTGCCCGTCAATCTTTATGTGATCAAGATGGATCCTGTATATCCTCTTTGCAAAACCTGAATCCACAACGTCGCCCTCTATTGTATATTCTCCATCTGGTATATTTACATCACCCGGAATCCAGGTGATGGAAATCAGGCCTAGAATAATACCAAGGATGGCATGTACTATCCTTTTCTTGGGAGTGAGCATGAAGATGAATGCAAGGACAAACAAGAAAGCACCTGTGTCCTTTAGTCCTATAAGGATCCCTGCAGATAGCCCTGCAAATACTACCAGGAGTGGAGAGTTGTGAGCTATGAGCTGCAGATTGTAAGTTTTGGGTTTTGGGTTTTGAGGGTTGGGTTTTGAATTCATAGTTATACAACGCCACTTTGGCAAGGGTAACTCATAATTCAAAATTACATTTTAAGTTTCCCAATTACATCTCGTATGGTGTCTATACTATGTTCTTCCATGTATTGAGTGAGCCCATTTATGATATCAGGAAAGCAATAGGGCTCTCTTAGAGAAAAACTTCCTATCTCAACAGCAGATGCTCCTGCCAGCATAAATTGTATTACATCAGCTACTGAAGCAATTCCGCCTGAGCCTACAACAGGGATATCAAGCTTGCGGGATATCTCCCAAACCATGCGCAGCGCTATTGGTTTTATAGCGGGGCCTGACAGGCCGCCGGTTATATTCCCCAGGACTGGTCTCCATAACTCTTCATCAATAGCCATAGCCGGTATGGTATTTGTGCAGGTAATGGCATCTGCCCCTGCGTCTTGGGCTGAAGAGGCTATCTTTGATATATCACCCACCAAAGGAGAAAGCTTTATCAGTAAGGGTTTAAGGGTCGCATCTCTTACCTTCCTTACCAGGGCATATAATGTGTGTGGGTCTGTACCAAATTCGATTCCTCCTGATTTTACATTAGGACAGGATACATTCATCTCCAATGCATCTATCCCTTTGGTAGAGAGCCTCCTGGCACACTGCACATATTCATCTTCGGTGCTGCCAAAAAAGTTGACAATGACAGGGGTTTTGAATTGCATAAGAAATGGGAGCTTATCATTCAAAAAGGCCTCTACCCCTATATTTTCAAGGCCAATAGAATTAATGAGCCCGCATGGAGTCTCCACTATACGTGGAGGGGGATTACCTTTTTTTGGCAGTAGAGATAACCCCTTTGTTATGATTCCTCCCATTATGGACAGGTCAAAGAGCTTAGAGAATTCCTCACCATAGGCAAATGTACCGGATGCATTCATCACCGGGTTTTTTAATTCAAGCCCTTGTGCAAGTTTTATAGTAGTATCCATTCCTATCTCCAGATAATATCTGTGGCATCAAAGATCGGGCCATCTTTGCAGACTTGCATGTTGCCGGCGATTGTTTCTACTACACAACCCCTGCACACACCAAATCCGCATGCCATATGTTCTTCAAGAGACACCTGGCATCTGGTACCATATCTTTTTGCAATCATATAGGTCTTTTTTAACATATCATAAGGCCCACATGCGTATATTATGGATGGGGAGGTATTTACGGATTTTTCAAGTACATCCGTTACCAACCCCTTAGAACCAAAGGAACCGTCCTCTGTAGTAAAAGATGCCTTTATATTGGGGATGTTGCATATTGTTTTCACCAACGCCAGGCCATTCATGGTCTTTGCACCTATCAAGATGTGTCCTTTTTCCAGGTGATGAGCTAATGAAAATATGGGGGGCAGCCCAGTCCCGCCCGCCACATAAAAGATTTCCTCATTGGCTTCAGGAAGGCAGAACCCCTTACCCAAAGGGCCAAAGACCCACAACTTATCTCCTGAATGCATATTAGAGAGTGTGTATGTGCCCTGCCCTATTACTTTATAGAGCACATCTAACAGGCCATCAGAATATCCAAGTATGGCAAATGGACGCCTGAGGAACGGATGAATTGCACTTGCCACCTTTATCATAACAAATTGCCCGGGCATCCATGCATCGATACCTTCACTACATTTCAGGGTAAGTAGATATGTGTCATGCGCGACCTTATCATTTTTTATAATACCGCACTCAAGATCTTTCACCCAAGGCATCTCCTAACCCGGACAAGCCGGAACCAAGAAATCGTAGGGGCAGGTCTGTGTGCCTGCCCTGCAAACATATGGCAATCACATAGGATTGCCCCTACAGCTGAATGCTGGTCCCTGACCCCTGCTTTCATATAAACTGCCATGGCCTACCGGCCACAACCAAGTATGAAAATATGGCATTTTCATACAGATTTTATCCCTGTAGGGCATACTTCCCCGAACGGGCCGATGAGGGCATCGGCCCCTACAAAGCTTTGTGCCTATTTTCATATAAACTCCCAACTCCCTAACTCAACTTCTTGGCCATGACCTCTGCATCTTCTCCCGTATCTGTATAGTAACGCTCCCATGTGCATACATGGTGAAATCCCATAGCCCTATACAGGCATTTAGCAGAGTCATTGTTCACTCTCACCTCTAAAAATATACTCTTCCGGTTGGATAAAGCAGCCAGAGATATAATTTCCTCTACAAGACATCTCCCTATACCTTTCCTCCTGTATTCAGGTCTAACAGCCAGATTCAACAAGTGTATCATGTTTCTCATCTCAAGTGCAAAACAATATCCAGCCAATACATCTGAGGGGATTAGAGCAACAATACTTTTACAGGTGGTATCATTTAAGATAGAGATAAATGTATCTTCATCCCATGGTGAAACAAATGATACGTTCTCAATTTGCAAGATGTCTAAGATATCCCCTTCTTTTGCCTTACGTATGATTAATGGTAAGTCTTCAGCCATATGTTAGCCAGCTTTCAGTAAAAGCAAAACCTTCAATTGCGAATGCAGCAGTTTTTGAATAAATACATTGTTTTCCTTTAACTTGCGCAGGACTGTTAGCTGAGTGCTGAACGCTTATAGTTAATGTATCCATCTAATTAATATGACTAGTGAAATGCCCAGACAAAAGGCAAACGCAGTTGTCTTTAGAGGTCTTTGAGACCTTATAATCCCTACCAGTCCTATAAGGATGCTTATATAAGGCAGATAGGAAAGGGCCGACTCAAGGAAGTCTGGCAATCCATCGCCAATCAAGTATACCATGTAACATAGTCCTGTTGTTGTCGAGCCAATAGCTACAAGGGCATAAGAAAATGCCCGTAAGATGGCCTTTCTCATTACACTGCCTATATACATTTCAGTGTACTTGTCGGGTTGATTGCTGTGTAAGAATCTTTCATTAGATCTTCTTATACGTGAATCCAGTAGGCTGCCCAATGTAGCAGTTGGGATACTCACAACTAAAGCCAGACCTGCTGCACAAGGTGTAGGTAGAAACATGGCAGCAGTACATGCCACAGGTATTGCAACTATGGCACAAAAGGAGTTATCCTGAGGTATATGCGCCCCTACAGGCGGAGCATTAAGCCATAGCAATTCCAGACTCGCCCCCACCAAAAGGCCTGTGGTTATATCTTTCATAATAAATCCTAATATGCATCCAATAATTACAGGGCGAGATACCAAAAATTGGAACAGAAAGGTCCTATCAAGCCATAATATGGATCCTATTATGATACTTATAATAATAGATGCGATCATATGTCTATCATCTCTATTATAGTACCTAAATCTATATCCCGCTCCCTTGGAACAGATTGCAAACTTATAGACACCCCATCTTCTATAAACGTCTTCAAGATATTTACATCTTCATGATCGACCCAGACCGAAAAAGACAGCTGCTTACATTCATCTTTCATCTTTAGGTTTCCAATATTGAGTTTTTTAAAAGTAGCACCTTTTTGGTATATCTTGTATGCATCCTTGATAGAAGATACAATAAGTAGCGTCTTCTTGCCTTTAAATAGAGGGTCATCCGCCAAGGTAGGCGTCTTTTCTATCGAGATTATCTTAAAGGTAATCCTGTCAGGTATTGCCATGGATATAATAGCCCTTTGGAAATCGTTTGATGCAAGATAGTCGTTTGCTACTATCACACCTTGGGCATTTAGATAGGGTATCCAAGCTTCAAGGATTTGACCATGGATAAATCTATCATCTACCCTGACCAAACTAAGGTTCATGACTTATTCAAATTTGTAGCCAAGACTTCTGAGGCAATATGGATATTTTTACACCCACTATCCTTTAATAGATGAACCAGTTCTCCTATCTTTTTGCCTTCTCTTTTTGTGAGGGCATTTATAACCATGGGTAAGTTTACGCCAGTCACAACTTCAAGCTTGTCATGTTCCAAGAAAGAGAGACTGATATTTGATGGGGTCCCTCCAAACATGTCTGTTAAGATAATAACGCCATCGCCATCATCTACATCCTTAATAGATGTCTTTAACATCTTTCTGAGTGAATCTACACTATTCTCTTGAGCGAACGAACAGGACTTCAATTGATTGCCTGGGCCCACTATCATCTCCGCAGCTTCCTTAAGAGCTTGTGCAAGTCTTCCGTGAGCAACTATTACTATACCAACCATATCCCTACACCCCCTTAATCCAGATCCCTGTGTGTGATCCCACAATTAAAACCTTCGTTTTCTATTACTTCCCTGATCTCTTCCGCCACAGCTACTGACCTATGTCTACCTCCTGTACACCCTACAGCAATATTTAAGTATGCCCTTCCCTCTTTCTTGCAAAGCGGCAATATATCTCTTATCAGATCCTTCCACTTGTTCATAAATTCAACATAACTGGTGGAGGATCTCAAGAATTTTTTTACCTCACTATCTCTTCCTGTCTTATCTTTCAGGCCCTCAATAAAATATGGATTTGGTAAAAATCTTACATCCATAACAATATCAGCATCCATTGGCAGCCCTGCCTTAAACCCAAAGGAACTCACCTGTATATACATGTCCCTGGACTTATCAACATGTGAGACTATATCAGATATCCTGGTTGCCAAGTCATGTACATTCATATCTGTTGTATCGATGATATAATCTGCCTGGGCCCGCACCTGTGCCATTATAGACACCTCTTTTTCTATCGCATTTACCAAACCAGGATATGAATCGCTTAAAGGATGCCTTCGTCTGGATTCCTTAAACCGATTTAGAATGGCCTCTCCTTTGGCTTCCAAGAATATCAGCCTGAATGAGCTGGCCAAATCACGTAACATATTAAAGGCGTCAGGCGCCTTTTCCGCAAAGGAGAATGCCTCTCCTCTCACATCCATGCCGAGGCAAATTTTTGTCATATTTAAAGAGGCGAAATCATATACTTCAACAAATTTCATAAGCAGATCTATCGGGATATTGTCCATGCAAAAAAAACCTGCGTCTTCGATAGCCTTCAACGCAGTGCTCTTGCCTGAACCTGAAAGCCCTGTCACTATGATCACTAAGGGATGTTTCACAATCTTCACCTATTTGGCGTAAACCTAATATATGTTACTTACTGTCAGACTCTTTCATCTTTTTTATAGCACAGTAATCTCCACACATTGTGCACTCTTTGTGGGTGCCTATTTCACTGGTCTCCCTGTATTCTTTTGCCTTACCAGGATTTATCGACATTTCTATCTGCTGCTTCCAGTCCAGATCTTTTCTTGCCTTTGACATCTTTTTGTCCATCTCTACAGCATAGCTCATACCCTTGGCAAGATCAGCTGCATGAGCGGCGATCCTGAATGCAATAACCCCTTCCATAACATCATCGACGCCGGGCAGTTTCAGGTGCTCTGATGGCGTTACATAACATAAAAAATCAGCCCCATAATATGCTGCAAGTGCTCCACCTATAGCCCCTGCAATGTGATCATAACCAGATGCAATATCAGTGACTAAAGGGCCTAATACATAAAAAGGCGCATTATTGGTTAATGCCTTCTGCAACTCCATATTTTCCTGCACCATATTAAGCGGGACATGCCCGGGGCCTTCTATCATCACCTGCACGCCCTTATCCCATGCCCGCTGACAGAGTTCTCCAAGGCTGACAAGTTCCGTTATCTGCGCCCTGTCAGTGGCATCCGCTATTGCGCCTGGCCGTAGCCCGTCACCCAAGGAGATCGTTACATCATATGAAGCAAGTATGTCCAGTATATCATCATAAAACTCATAGAGTGGAGATTGTCTTTTGTTTTTGCGCATCCATGCAATCAAAAAAGCCCCTCCCCTGCTTACTACATCCAATACCCTTTTCTGATTTTCCATTGCACTAAGGGCATTCATTATTACCCCTGAGTGTATGGTCATAAAGTCCACACCTTCTTTTGCCTGTCTTTCCACCGTGGCAAGAAAGTCACCGATGCCCATCTCTGTAATATCTCTTTTTCTTGCAGAGAGCTCGAAGGCAGTCTGATAGATAGGAACAGTGCCAACCATTACGCCTGATTCTTTGAGTATTTCCCTCCTGATCTTTATCAGCTTAGAGCCCAATGAAAGATCCATGATTGAATCAGCCCCGTATTTCACGGCCACCTCAAGTTTTTCAACCTCCTCATCCACATCCATATGATATGGTGACGAACCTATATTTGCATTAACCTTTGTGCGCAGGCCTTTACCTATGCCTCTTATGTATTTAAATGACCGCAACTTGTTTTTGGGGATTATTATTGTCCCATTAGCGATTCCATCCCTGATAATGGCAGGATCTACTCCTTCGTATTTTGCCACAGCCTTCATCTCGTCAGTAATAATGCCTTTTTTTGCCTTTTTTATTAATGTCATGATCGCTCCAGAAATGTTCTGTTTAGGCCAACCATTTCTTTATATGGGTCTTGTGCATCTTTCACTGCACTTAGCACTGCAATATTATTGCACGGGATCCCGGAAATATCTCTTAAGCGTTTACCGTCAATCCCTCCTATTGCAACAACAGGGAATTTTGATATGTTTACACATTTTCTTAGCCCTTTAATACCTGTGGCAGGATCCGCCTTGGCCTTGGATGCAGTATGCCATACAGGGCCAAATCCAATATAATCTATAGGAAGCTCGCAAGCCGTTTTTACCTGTCCAAGATTATGTGTAGACAGCCCGATGATACGTTCTTCCCCGAGGATATTCCTTGCCTTTTCAGGGGGAATATCCTTTTGCCCCAGATGCACGCCATCTGCATGTGAGATCAAGGCGATATCAACCCTGTCATTTACGATAAAGGCTGTATTTGTTTTAGATGTGATCTGCCTTATCTGAAGTGCAACATCTAAAAATTCTTTATCATTATCACCTTTATACCTCAGTTGCAGTGCGGGGAGGTTTGCCTTGACTGCAAGTTCGGCCATCTCTTTATATCCGCCTGGGGTTGATGGATTCGTAAGGATTAGATACAATCCTTTTTTTAGTATGGGCATTGGCCTGAATTTATGGATATCCTTTTCTATCTGATACACATCATAGCGCAGCCTCTTCATGTCTTGCGCAGTATGGGGATATTCCATTTTAAAGGCCTCTTCTAAGACACGCAGCCCTTCTTGAGCCCTTTTCATATTTGACCTTATGATATCCTGCACAGATGCCCTATCAAATTCCAGTTTTCCCTTGCCGGCAAAGCCTACATCGTCAGTCGGTCTCCTATGATTGATAAACTCATGCTGATCAAGACCTGCAGCTACACTGTGCCTCAAGGCCTTTAGCCTCCCCTGAAATGTCTTATTATCATAGTAAAACCTGAAGACATCCTCCACAACCCGTAAGCCTTCTGTAACCCGGTTTATATTCGCATCGACGATTCTGTATAGATTGGAATTCATTACTAAAGTCTTTTTATTATCTCTTCTGCTGCCTTTTTGCCCGACAAAAACATCCCTCCAAATATCGGCCCCATCCTGTATCCCCCAAACACTGCATTGGCCGCCATTCCAGATACATATAACCCCGGAAATGCCTCTTTGGTATTCTCAACGGTATTTATTTCTCCAAGGTTAGCATCCATAGATTTCTCGCCTATTATCTTGCCGGTTTCAGTATTGAGTTTTACGCCCATCTTTTTTACCAGCGCCTCTGTTACATTTGCAGGATGCCCTGTCGCATCTATTACAAATTGTGAATGCAAGGTCAAAGGATCTATAGAAAGCCCTGTCATTTCTACAGGTGCCCAGTTAATCACAAGCCCGGATACATGACCGTCCTTAAACACTATATCTTCTATTGTTATCAGGTTAAATATCTTCAAGCCAGCCTCGATTGCGTGGTATGTAAGCGAAGATACAGTCTCAATTGAGTCAATAGTATAGTAACTTTCTTCAAATTTTTTTAGCCTTACACCGAATTCCTCTACCAATGGTCTTGCTGCATCCTGTACAACGAGTTCATTAAACATCATGCCCCCGCACCACATACCACCGCCGACTGAGAGCTTTTTCTCAAAGAGTCCGACTTTCTTGCCTGCCTTTGCCAGATAATAGCCGGCTACAAGGCCTGATGGCCCGGCACCTACTATAGCAACATCAAGTTCAAGGGCACTCTTAAGCTTACTTAGATAGGTATCTAGTATAGCTCTTGTTATAGTAACCTCATTTAGCATCATTATTCCTCCAATAAAAAATCTGGTTTGTAAGGCCATAGATATAACTCAATTCCACAAGTGTCAATGAGCTTATTTGTCTAAATTCAGCAATTAGTAAGCCTTTAGCCTTCAGCTATCTCATAATGGGGGATTAAAATACCCGCACCTTACAGGGATCTCGCTGATAAGCCTTTTTACACCTATACCTGAAGGAAACTTCTGCCCTAGAGTGTCAAGATAGACATCCGGATCTATATTCAGATTACGCCATTGAACCATATCCACACCAGCATCCTTGATAAATGCCTTCAATGTATCTGCCTCCTTTGGGGCATCAGTGACACCTGGAAATACAAATAGGTTAACAGAGACAAACTTATCCCTTTTCTTCATCTCGTATATACTTTTATGCAATGCATCAAAATCATATGACGGCCTGAAATATGCCTTATATGTAGGTGGCCTTGCAGAATTCATACTTACCCTCAGACTATCAAGCCCTGCATCTGCAAGAGATCTTACAACTTCTGGCAGGCTTGCATTTGAATTCAGGTTTATAGTGCCTTTATCTGTTTTGGCCCGGATCATATGAATGGCTTCTTCAATAACATCGCCGGCAAGCAATGGTTCCCCTTCGCAACCCTGCCCAAAACTTACCACAGGGTCTTTCACATGGATTATATGTGTGAGGGCAACCTGGGCGATCTCTTTAGGGCTCGGTATAAACTTTATCCTTTTCTGAGGAGCAGGTGGATGGCCGACGGGCTGATGAGATATACAGCCTATACACCTTGCATTACAGGAAGGCGATGTCGGCAGGGGGCCTTCTTCCCTCCCCTGAAATAGATTGAGCGCAGCAGGGCATCCATACACTAATGCACAATGAGCAAGGTGAGTAACCAATCTGTTTTCAGGCAAACTTGATTTCCATAGTTCAACACCTTTCCTTACCGTATCCATATTGAATGTGTCAATGTCCTGGCGGGTAGATATATCTGTTCGGACAGCAGTGGTCACAAACCCTTCTTTCCATCCAAGCGCTGTATATGCAAAGAGTGGGAGGCTGGTAGCATGATCACATGCCTCCCATGCAGCAAGATACGTTTGGGTGTGAGCAGCTGCTAAAAATATGGCTACAGCAAATGCAGGTGATGATGGGTCAAAAGGATTTTTCTTAAGTGTTATTATCTGCCCGGTTTGCCTGTCCATACCAATAGGGTGTCTGTCAGGAAGGACATAAAATTGTCCCCCTTTTGGCGCAGGTATTATGTCACTATCTTCTATGGGGATAAGATAATCCCCGCTTCTTCCCACCATGGCTAGCGGCTCAAAGTCAAAGATATTGCCCTTTTCATCTGCAAACACAATACTCGGTCTGTTATCTGCCATTCACATAAAAATAGTCTATATAATGATGCATTGCAAGCACAGGAGAGATAAAAAATTTTTAACTGCTCAGGTATTTAGGTTAAAGGCTGAAGGCCGAAGACTAATTATTGACGCAGTCGTAAAAAGTCCGAATTAGACGGCAAAGTAAAAAGCTTCAAATTCAAGGCGCGCAAATCTTGAGGAATGAGGCGTACTTACCGTACTCCGCAATGACGAAAGATTTAAGCGCAACGCAGAAGTTGAACTTTTTACGAAGCCATCAATTATTAATTGTTAGCCTTTCTCTATCTTTGGTCTTTGGCCTAAATACTTATTAGTCTTCCACCTTCAGTCTAATAACCTGAGCAGTTACAATTACTTGTGCTACTCTGATCCATAGGCCATGTAAGGTAAACTAACGGGATAATCTCAAGTTATTTCGTCATAGTCGTCTAGCCAGTATGCATCAGGATTGGCCCTGAATATCATGAAGCGGCCATTATCTTTATCATCAGCTGCCCTGTGATACTTTAAATAAACATATCCTTGAGCCATTCCCACGATCTCTATCTTACCAGTAGAATGGGACATTACAAAACGGGCACGCTTTGCAAGCCCTGAGACCATGTCCTTTGCCTGTTCAAATATCTCATACCCCTCTTCTATGGGCACAGCATAGGCCATATTGCCAACGGCAGGACGGCACTGGAAGACATAGTACGGGGCTACCCCTATAAAGGATAATTCCCTCAGTAATTCTGCCAGGGTTTTCGAATTGTCATTCACTCCTCTAATAAGGGGAGTCTGATTTGTGAGTATTGCCCCTGATTTAAGCAATAGATTGACCGCACTGACAGCAACATCCGTTAACTCCCTTGGATGGTTAAAGTCATTCATTACGTAAATCTTCTTTTTCTTATGGGTAAATCTTTCGATCATATCTAAAAGAGACGGGTCATCAAGGATGCGATATGGGTTAAATGCGGTTATTTTAGTTCCGATACGAACTATTTGCACATGTTCAATCTCCATAATTTGTCTGATAATACTTTCAAGCTTTAAAGTGCTCAGCATTAGTGGATCTCCTCCGGTTAAGAGGATATTGGTTATCTCTTTATGCTGTCTTATGTATTTTAAAGCTGCCTTTAAATCGCGTAAAATCTCTGGATCTTCCTTTAGAAACATGAAGATACGTTTGCGGAAGCAATACCGGCATATACCACCACACACATTGCTTATCAGCAATAAGGCAGTAGAATTATATTTGTGTTGAAACCCCGGGATCACAGTATAATCTTTCTCCTGTGAAGCATCAAGACGCCCCCATTCTTCCAGCTCTCCTGGATCCGGGATTACGATTCGGCGTATCGGGTCATATGGGTCATCCCAATCAATGAGCGAGAGATAATAGTCATTGGCACGAAAGACAAACCTGTCCGTCACTTCCCTTAACTGGGTTCGTTCCTCAGCACTCAATTGGATGAGCTTATCTATTTTCGTTAAATATTTTGATTTAACCATGGGGCCCCTTCTCTTATTTTTCAGAGAATGCCGGTGGCAAGTTATATAATATATACTATCGGCATTTTTATTACAATAAAAAATGGAGGAGTTGAGAAAGGGTTTCTCATTTTTTACGAAAACTGCCAGAATGCCACTTGAGTCTGCCTGAGAGGGGAGCTCTACTGCATCATTGCTATGGCTACCACTCTCTTACCACGGTGAAAATGGGGAGTGAAAGATACCATAATTCTTCATCTGGTCTTCTCTAATATATTTAGGTAAGAGATATATATCTTTGGCCAGGATTGTCATGTCGTTTGTATCCTTGTCTACTATCTCCCCTCCTTTGACAAACACCGGTTTTCCTTTTGATAGCGCATCTTGAGTTAAAGTATTGCCCTTAAGATCCATTATCCTCGTTCTATATTCTTTCCTTGCTTTAATGGTATGCACAAGGATTATCTTTTTCTCCTGGATAACTATGTAGTCTTTTTCAGGGCCAACCTCCATTATCTTACCCTGAATAGCCACTGGTTCCCAATCCTTTAAGACATCGCTCAGAGGACCTGCATAGCAGAGGGTTGCGAAGAACAAGCAAGCAAAAAGGAGAGGCAAAGATATTTTCGTAAGTTTATTTATACTCCATGTATACCACATTATTTACCCCCTTTTATTAGTTCTGTTTCCAGTAATAACGAAAGATATTTTGGTCAGGTGTTATGGTTTGTGAGAACACCCCGCCTTCAGTACCTACAATTACATGAACCCCTGTTTTTGTAACAACGATTACCGGCTGAGAAGGTATGCCGGAACCGATATTTATAGACCGATCAGTCTTTGTCAGTTGGTCATCTTCCGTAAAGTCAAAAACAGCATTTCCTGTCTTGTAATCTATAGCATAGAGTCTGGCTATACCACTTCCATATCCAAGGGAACAGAGATCATCACTTGATCCCGTATCTGCACTAGGGGTAAACGTGGTGAAGTATACTACCTTGTTAAAGACCAGAGGAGAGGATACCACCTTTTCACCTGAATTTTCCAGATTAATATACCATCCACTACCTGCCGCAAGCGCCGCCCTTACCGCATCCTTCTCCGCCTCGGTCTTGGTAGGATCCTGGAGTATATCTGAAGTAACATTTACCAGGGTAGATGGGGTTAGCGTGTCGGAGCTATCATCCCAGGTTGCAGGCCATGTATTCTTAATAGCATAAAATTGGTTGACCACGGTCGTTCTTTGAGGGTCTTCCCTGTCTCCAGTGCCAATGTATACATAATCACCAAATGTCTCCTGCACTACACCAGGGGAGTTGAAGAATTTCTTTAGCTTATCTGTACCACTGTTTCCAGCACTGAAAAGCCTTCTGGCATCCCAGGTCCCATCCTCATCCCTGTCATTGAACACAAACAAATTCCCTCCTAAGGATCCAGCGTAGATAGTGCCCTCATAACCATCTCCATCGTTGTCAAAGGATGTAAGATCAACGATACAGTATTGCATATTGGCATAGGTAGCATGGTTGAAATTAAGATTAGTACACAATGCACCAGTTGCAGCATCTACTGCATATACAGCCCTTGCCTCGCTGTCACTTGCACCTGGATCTACATTATCTTGATTTGAGTCATAACCACCTGTTAGAAGGAGCACATCTCTTGTATTGCCACCTGATTCTTTGATCGTACAAAAATGCGGCGTAGACCAGGACTGGCCCAGGGACTCAGTGCCGAGGATATTGGGTGCTACCTCCCATACAAATGAAGGTGATGCATAATTACTCACATCTAAAGTATAGTATTTATCTCCACCCCTTCTAAGACCAAATACTATATATGTATTATTACCTGTGGTATAAACAATCGGGGTACCATCAACAAAACAATCATGGGCTGAACCATCGCGTAAAAACTGAAGTTCAGGCAATAAATTCCACGGTATAAATGTCCATATCTCCTCTACTGTATCATCAGTAAGATCATCATAAGTGCCTTTGTCATCATCAACAAAACAATGAAGGAAGCCATCATTGGCACCCACAAAGATCACATTCTTATAATTACTATCATCATAAAGTACAGCAGGTCTGGAATGAAGGATATCACCTAATACCCATGGCCTGGCATTATCTCCACCACCATCGGGATCATAATCCCCCTCTGCCCTGACAAAGTCGATCAGATCATCTCTCTCGGATGTAGTTGTCAAACCCAAATCTGATGGGGTTATGTGGTTTTTATCAAGTGCAGTAAGGGTGGTCCCTGTATTATAGGTGTAGAAATACCTCGAAGCCTGAGTCAGCAGCACCTGACCTGCCCCACCCTTTTCTACCTCCATTCCCTCAAGACCATCAACAAGGAACCAACAAGAATGGGCACCTTCTTTGATAGCACCTGATAAATCTGTGGCAAGATTTCCATCCCTGTCCAGGAGATAACCACATTCGCTCAACCCAAACTTCTTGAGGTTTCCTTTCCATAATCCTGAGCTGTCCAGGGAGAAAATCCCGAGATATACACAATTTCCTGCATATGTCTTGTTCATCCTGCTTACAGGAACAACAGGTGCAACAAATTCAGAGCTGGTTTCTAAGATACTACCAATTATGTTCTGAAAGATATCTGATAGGCTTACTCCTCCACCACCTGTGGCCTCGGTAGTATAATAGTCGCCCTGCCCGTGGGATGAATCCGCGGTCTCTGATAACAGGGTATTGTTTATGTCAAAGCCAATGGTATAGGTTATGATATTCTGTTTTGCGAAACGAGAATCATTAGGATCATCAAAGGAGATCCCACCAGAATCATACAAGATACCTGTAAGCAGATCTTCATCATATAAGAACTTGGCAACATCATCTAGATAATCACTACCATCGGAAGGGTAAGAACCTGGATCATTCCCATCTCCGTCAAAATCACCGATGGATTTTCCATTAATATAATCATTACGTGTAAGTACATCTCCTTTATCCTTTGTTGATTCGCCATCTGTCATGATTATGGCGTAATTCTTCTGGCATCTCCATTGTATGGCATAATCAAAGTCAGTATTATAATTCCCCCCGGAATTTGCCCATGAGGGCTTGCGTGCAAAGTAAAGACCTGCCTCTGCCAAAGTCTCTGCAAGGGGGGTCCATGTGTCTGCATCAATGCCATCAATCAATACCTTAAGAGCATCTTTCTCAGCCTGGGTTTCCCTGGTGGCTATGGGCGCCAGGATGTGACCACCTTTTTCATTATTAAAAATCATGATACCAAAGCGCACATTGTCGGTTGTTTGAATGATATCCTTTATTGTCTCCTTTGCAAGATCGATCTTCTTTACGTCAGTAACACCTAAAGAATCGAGAAAATTCCTATAATTACCTGTTCTTAACATATACGAATACCCGCCGCATGTATGTGAGCCCCATGTATGTATAGGCCCTTGCCAATGTCCGTTCTCATTAAGGGAATTTCGTGCAGAATCACAGGCAATCTCTCCAGGGTCAACCGTTTCATCGCCTATCCATTGAAAATTATACCAATTTATCCACCTAGCATATTTATAATATACACGAGACCTATTATAAGGACCAGGATAGCTCGTGTCTTTATCATAGTGGGCTGATGGAATAAGCTCTGCATCCTCGTTCATACTACCTGAGTTGTCAAATATAATAAGGACATTGGGGGGGATATTGATGACACCACCACCAAAGATGTCGGTATCATCTGCCCCTGCGTTCTTAGAGATAAACACGAGAGAAAAGATAAAACATATAATCAGTATCTTTTTAGGCATACTATATCTCCTTTTTTTAGGTTATTTTGGAAAGGCCTTCCATGCACCAACATCTATGGCCTGATTTGTCTTACTGGAAGCGACCCGGTAATAGTGGGCCTTGAAATCATTTGCGCTAAAGCCTGAGCCAACAGGCGGATTCGTTATCTTTATCAACCTAAGGTTGATACCTGTGCCGGAAAGAATAGCTGGTAAGCCTAATGATGAATAATTATACGTACCATTTATGGTCAGCCCTATTGAACTCATCGGAATCGCAGAGGTTACAAGCGCATAGTCAATGCCACTCTCTGCAACATAGAAGTCTTGCTTATAAATCCTCTCATTTCCAGCAATCCTTGCCTCTATCGTAGAAGAACGCATTACAGTTATTCCAATGACAATCGCTGCCAAGAGTACGACCAGTACCAATACCAGTACCATCCCTTGTTCCTTTATCTGTATTGCCACTCTCTTGTTGTGTTGGAGAGACTCCTCTGTATTTGTTTGTGAACCACCAGAGAGTTCGTGAGGTGGCGCAATATCTCTCAAATTGAAAGCATAAGGACTGGTATATATGCCATCTGGTGTCATGAATAGTTTTTCCATGAACATTGTCTCCTATCTTGTTTTATCACAGCACATTTGGTGCCAATTGTTCATACTATGCTGTAATTTATTTCAGTATAGCTAACTTCCTGAATTTTTGCATTAATTATCTCTATTACCCCATCAGGGCACACGATTTCTTATGGATATGAATTCCATTTTTGTAATCCTGGCAACCTCTTTCTCCTAATGGGGGGAATATTTCTCACTTTTTAAAAAAAAGGGGGATATGCTGCTTTTGCCGGTCTTTGAAACATGGTCAAGATAAATGAGTTAACTGACATTATTTTGGCGTTTATGTTTTAAGTTTCCGGGGATACCTGAGAAAGTATCGTTATTGACAAAGATCCATGAACTTCACATAATGGATTATATAGATGATTTTGAGCAAATGGTAAGTCTGATAAACATCTTTTTACCTACAACGGACGGAGTCTGTGGCTAAGAAGATAGCTATCAGGGGTCAGCACAAAAACAAATCTACTTGATGATAATGTAAGAAATGTTGTATCTAGGGTAATACTGCTAACTATACAAAGGAGATATGGAAATGGCCAACGCAGAGGGTAAAAAAGAGGCAATAAATGTCAATGACCTGTTTTCAATCAGAGGAAAGGTGGCGCTGGTGACCGGTGGATCCCGGGGTATAGGGCACATGATCGCCAGGGGCTATGTAGAGGCCGGGGCCAGGGTATATATCTCATCACGCAAAAAAGATGTATGCGACCAGGTTGCTAAAGAGCTATCTGAGATAGGGGAGTGCATTTCCATTCCCGCAGATATTTCCGCAGAAGAAGACAGAAAGTTATTGGTAGATAAAATTTCCGAACAAGAACAATCCTTACATATCCTGGTAAACAATGCAGGCGCCAACTGGGGTGCACCGATCAGCGAATATCCTGATTCCGGGTTTGATAAGGTTATGTCTTTAAACGTTAAGTCCATGTTCGCACTTACGCGGGATCTCCTGCCTTTGCTTGAAAAGGCAGTCATGCCCGGCGATCCGGCACGTGTGATAAACATTGGGTCTATTGATGGGATAATGGTCCCTATCTTTGAGAACTATGCCTACTCTGCCAGTAAGGCAGCTGTGCACCACTTGACAAGGGCATTGGCTGTTAATCTCGGCCCGCGTGGGATCACTGTCAATGCGGTTGCCCCGGGGCCATTTGAGAGCAAGATGACAGAGTGGATGCTCGAAAATTTCAGGGGACAGATTGAGGAAAGGTGTCCGCTAAGCCGCATCGGCACACCCGGGGACATAGCCGGAATTACTATTTACCTTGCTTCGAGGGCCAGTTCTTTTGTCACAGGAACAGTAATCCCTGTGGATGGAGGGCTTCGTATCGCAAGCTAATAAGGGGTTACATCTTAACAGGTTGTTGCCCCCGATGCTTGAGATTTATAACAATACTTATAAAGGAGGATTTATATGACTAACTTGATCTTGGACGAGAGGGATCAACAATTTGTACTTCACGAGATGCTGAAGGTGGAAAAACTCTGTGAGGCCCCATTGTATGCAGATTTTTCCAGGGATACGTTTGACATGATTCTGACCGAGGCACAGAAATTCGCTGTTGA
>JAYEFR010000107.1:0-3310 GCA_034716155.1 Thermodesulfobacteriota bacterium | reverse complement strand
TGCTTCGTCGCTTACGCTTCTCGCAATGACAATATGGGTATTACGCTTCTCGCAATGACAATATGGATATTATGCAAAGCCTCAAAAAAATCAGTTGAATCTAGTGGTAATCGTGAAGCCGATTCTTTAATCTTTGTTTCACCCAAAACCCAACACTCAAAACCCAAAACCCAAAACCTTTTCTACTATTCACTGAAGTTTGACTCTCGACTCACGACTATCTTTCCGACTCACGACTATCACCCAAACCCCAGCGCTCTGCCGCAGTTGTAGATGATAAAGCTCATACCCCAGGCCAGGACCAGGGAATACGTTGATCCGAACAATGCCCATCGAAGCGAGTTCATTTCAGTCTTCATGGTGGCAAACGTGGCAATGCACGGTATATACAATAAGGCAAATACCATAAATACATAGGCCTTAAGCGGTGTCATTCCTGATGAGTGTAGAGCTGCCCCCAGTCTGTGTTCATCCTCTGTGGCATATATTACACCCATAGTGCTTACTACGATCTCTTTGGCGGTTATACCGGCAAGGAGGGCCACTGATTCCTTCCAATCCAGACCCAAGGGTTTCATGACAGGTTCTATTATAGAGCCTATCTTCCCCAGGTATGTCTCATGCACTGGGGCCTCTTTAGGAAGAGTTGAAAGCGCCCACACCACTATTGATCCTATCAGGATTATCCCTCCCATCTTTTTCAAAAACTGTTTGGAGCGTTCCCACATGTGTATGATAAGGCCCTGTGCGGTAGGCGCCCTGTATGGCGGCAGTTCCATAACAAATGGAGCGGATTTGCCCCTTAAGATGGTCTTGCTGAATATCTGCCCTATAACAACCGCCATTACTATCCCCAGCACATAGATAGAGAAGACCACCATGCCCGCGTGTTGTGTAAAGAATGTGCCCGCAAGCAGAATATATATGGGGAGCCTTGCAGAGCACGACATGAAGGGATTTATAAGGATAGTGAGTCTTCGATCTCTTTCAGACTCCAGCATTCTGGTTGCCATAATAGCAGGAACATTGCACCCAAACCCCATTATCATGGGTATGAATGCCTTCCCGTGAAGCCCAAGGGTATGCATGCCCTTGTCCATCAAAAATGCTGCTCTTGCCATGTAGCCTGTGTCTTCAAACAGTGCGATGCAGAAAAACAATATCATGATATTAGGCAAGAATATGGCAACGCTGCCCACGCCACCTATGATGCCATCCACTATAAGAGATTTTAACATGCCATCTGTCATGAATGCGCTTATAATGTGGCCCAGCCATGTCACTCCGGAATTTATCCAGCCCATGGGGTAGGCCCCAAGGGAAAATGTGAGTTCAAACATGGCCCACATAAAAAATATAAATATGGGTATGCCTATAATCTTATTGGTGAGGGCGAGATCGATCTTCTGGCTCAAATCTATCCTGTCTTTGGTCTTAATCTTAAGGCATTCCTTGAGCAGGCCATTGATAAAACCGTATCTAAACTCGGCGGATATTATCTCGGGATCATCACCCATGATCTTTTTGATGTGTGTCCTGGATGTATCTGTCTGTTCAAGGATGGCCTTTGCGCCTGAAAATTCATGGGTTACAATATCCTTTACATCCCCATCACCCTCTAAGAGTTTTAAGGCAATCCACCTGGCGTGGTACTGATCGTTAAAATTCGGATCGCCTTCTATGGATTTTTCAATCTCTGAAATCGAATTCTCCAACTCCATTCCATACGGAACATGGATATGCCTTGACCTGGGCGCTTTGCCTTTTTCCACCTCTACGGCCTTATCCAGAAGAGAAGATATTCCTTTTCCTGTTGTCCCGACAGTGAAAACAACAGGTGCGCCCATGCCTGCCGCAAGTATACCCTCATCTATGATCATCCCCTTTGACTGGGCAATGTCTGTCATATTGAGCGCAAGGATTAAGGGAATGCCGATCTCTACGACCTGGGTGGCAAGATATAGATTTCTCTCCAGGTTTGATGCATCAATCACATCTATAACCACATCCGGCCTTTCCTTTACTATATAAGACCTCGCTATCTTTTCTTCTATGGAATACGGGGCAAGGCTATATGTGCCGGGGAGGTCTATAATACAGATATCTTCTTTGCCATAGGCACAGTTGTGCCTTATTATCGCCTCTTTTTTTTCAACAGTAACACCAGGCCAGTTGCCCACCTTTTGCCTGGTGCCGGTGATACGATTAAATATAGTGGTCTTACCTGCGTTGGGATTTCCTGCTATGGCTACCTTTATCATATCATAACAATGAAAAATCTTTATCTTACAATAATCTTTTCAGCCTCTTCCACACGAAGTGATACATGGTAGTCCTTAATGATTATCTCTATGGGGTCGTTTAGTGGCGCATATTTTTCCACGTATATATCTACTCCCCTTATAAAACCCATTTCCAATAGCCTTTGCCTGAATCGAACAGGGCCCTCGATCCTTGAGATGGTGGCGGTTTCGCCCTCCCTGAGTTCGCTAAGTCTCTTCATCTATGACTTCTACTATGATCTTCATCGCATGCCCCCTGCCTAATGCAAGGCTGGCCCCATTCTTCTGAACTATTACAGGCCCGCGAAAAAGATTTTGCATCACAATCAGTTTTTGCCCTGTTCCAAGGCCCATCTCTGAGAGCCTGAGGCGCATCTTGTACCCACCCATCAGCTCTTTTATCTTTACCCTTGCCCCGGGTCTGCACTCTCCCAGGGATTTAAGTTGATACCCATGTTCTGTTTTGATGCTCATGCCTTACGGTAACTAGTACACTCTATAAGCCGTGTCAAATTGAAATTGAATCAAGACCGCCAATGTAGGGGCCGAGAGGCAAAAGACAATTAGCTTCACGATTACCACTAAATCACCCCTGATTTTTTTGAGAGGTTTGCATAATACCCATATTGTCATTGCGAGGAGCGTAATATCCATTATGTCATTGCGAGGAGCGTAAGCGACGAAGCAATCCCAAAATTTCCTGCAACCAACGAGATTGCCATGTCGGCCTGAAAACCTCCTCGCAATGAATAGGCAAACAATTGCGCAAAGGTCTTGACTCATGACTCTTGACTCTCGATTATTTTTTATTAACCCAAAACCCAACACCCAAAACCCAACACTTCTTTTACTGTTATGCTCCACTGAGATTGCCTCTCTCGCCCGTTAGGGCTTAAATGTTGTTTTAGACTTCTTACGAAAGCATCAAAATTCGACTGTAAAGAATCCCGACGATTTCAAAATTATCTATATTCTCTTGATTTTATTACCTTTTATGCTATCTCAAGGCTGCAAACCCCGTGTTTCCG
>JAYEFR010000106.1:0-3364 GCA_034716155.1 Thermodesulfobacteriota bacterium | reverse complement strand
TCGAGCCCGCAGGCAACACCAATACAATGCCTTACACCGCAATATTCAGCAAACTCGGCTTCAAAAGCTTGAACTTCATTGCCAAGAATATACCGTCCACTGTGTAAGACATGCCTCATAGCTGATTGAATTTCTTCATCATATTGATAATTAAGCTTTTTCAAATCTAGGAAAGAGATCATTCTTTCACCGCTATGTATCTTATAACCTTAGCTGGAATTCCCATAACAAGAGCGCTTTCTGGAACATCTTTTGTCACAACCGAGCCCGCGCTGACTACAGCATTTTTCCCGATGGTGGTGTTAGGTAATAATACAGCTCCTATGCCAATCGAGGCTCCATCCTCGATAGTAGGGCCTTTAATACGTGAATCTTCGTATCCAAGTTTCCCTATTGCACTGTCATTAGCACTTACCACGCAGTGACCGACAAAAACATTGCTTCCAACCTTACACTTACCTGTAATACACGCAAGATCCATTATCTTTGTCCCATTACCAATGGTAGTCGAATAATTAATCGTCACATATCTGCTAATAATACAGTCCGAACCAATTCTACACTGCTCTCTAATTGATGCGCCATCACCGACTAGTGTATTCTCACCGATCTCGACATCGTAGAAAATCACTGCGTTAGGTCCAATACAACAATTCGCGCCGATTACAACATGTTCTTTATATTCAGGATGCCGGGCAAGAGCTATTCCTTTGGGAACTTTGCCAATATATGTGCCTGGGAAAATCTCAACATTACTATCAATGGCGACGCCACTCTCAATCACAACATTAGGGTGAATAATCACACCATTCCCAATCATAACCCTCTGTCTAACCACTGCGAACTCCATGATTCTTACATTGTTTCCCATGGTTTTCGTTTCTACGATAGCTCTATCACTAATCAACAAAAAGTCTCCTTTCTTATCTATGTCTGCGGGAAGCGCATACGGTTATGTTTTATCACTCATTATCCTTGTCTACCTACGGTTTCAAGGAATACACTGTAATCCCTTATGTAATCGTTCTCATTATAATAATCACTAGCTAAGACTAATAATACACAGTCTGAGGTAAAGTCATACATTTCTCGCCAAATTAATTGCTCTATCAAGAGTCCTCTAGAAGGCTTATCTAAAGGAATTACCTTTTTTTCTTTTCCATTGTCAAGTAATATCTTACAACTTCCTCTAACACAGATAAGTACCTGCCTTAATTTCTTGTGAGCGTGATACCCTCTCCTTACCCCTTCCTTTGTATCAAAGATATAATAGATGCGTTTGATGGAGAAGGGAATAGTAGTATCTCCTTCGATGGCAATCAAAGAACCTCTTTGATCACCTACCGCCCTAAAATCATAGGTTATGATATCTATTTAAGCTTCTCCTTATCTATATTTTCTAGTTTAGTATTTCTCAGATACCACTCCACCGTTTTCAATATTCCACTGTCAAAATCCTCCTCAGCTCTCCAGCCGAGTTCTGTTTCAATCTTGCTGGCATCCATAGCATATCTTCGATCATGCCCAGGACGGTCTGTGACGAAAGTGATCAGATCCTCATATGACTGAATATGGGAACCCTCCTTAAATTCTGGTGCAATTCTATCGAGGATCTCGCAGATTGTTCGGGTGATATGCAAGTTCTCTCGCTCGTTTCTACCCCCGATATTGTAGGTTTCGCCCTTTTTCCCAAAGCGATAAACGAAGTCAATACCCGTGCAATGGTCAAGAACATAAATCCAGTCCCTCACATTTTTCCCATCGCCATATATTGGGATTTTCTCCAAGGCTAGAGCTTTTCTGATAATGGTTGGGATCAGCTTCTCACCGTGCTGTTTTGGCCCATAGTTATTGGAACAACGGCTTATCACTACATCCAAACCATAAGTATGAAAGTAACTCTTGACAATCATGTCCGAGCTCGCCTTGCTGGCGCTATAAGGGTTATTAGGTGCATAAGGTGTTTCCTCACTAAATAGGCCTGTCTTCCCCAGGCTCCCGTACACCTCATCCGTAGATATGTGATGAAAACGGCAATCCTCATACCCGGATTTACAAATATGTGGAGAAATCATCCACCTCTCTTTGGCCACATCCAGTAAGGTAAATGTTCCACAAATGTTCGTCTCTACGAAAACATCCGGCCTAGTGATGGAATTATCTACATGGGATTCAGCGGCGAAATGGATCACACCTTTGATATCAAATTCAGCAAAAATACATTCCAGCAATTCACGATTCACAATATCCCCCTGTATAAATTTATAGCGGGGATGCTTCTCTATTTCTTTCAAGTTGGCCAGATTCCCTGAATAACTTAACTTGTCCAGATTAATAATTTTGTACCCGGGATACTTATTCACAAAGTACGGGATAAAGTTTGAGCCAATAAAGCCTGCTCCACCTGTTACCAAAATATTCACCTGTGCGGCTGTTTCACGACTCACGCTGTATCGCTCCCATTGGGTATTCGCTAAAGGTCTGCTCGGATACAAGATTAACACTATAACTATGAGCAAGATCGAGCAAATACTGACCATACTCATTTTTATTTGTGAGTTCTGCTAGCTTAACCAACTGCTCCACTGTTATATAACCCATATAGTAGGCGATTTCCTCTAAACAGGCTACTTTAGATCCCTGGCGATTTTCAATCGTCTCAATAAACTGGGAGGCCTGCAGAAGGGAATCAAAAGTACCCATGTCCAGCCAGGCAAAACCACGGCCTAGCAATTCTACATTCAATTTCCTTCTTTTCAGATAAACTTTGTTTACATCCGTAATTTCCAGCTCACCCCGGGCCGATGGTCTGATGTTTTTTGCAATCTGGACCACATTGTTGTCATAGAAGTATAGTCCAGTTACAGCAAGATCTGATTTCGGGTCTCGAGGTTTCTCTGCAAGTGAAATAACCTTCTTCTGAGCATCAACTTCAACTATGCCGAATCTACCGGGATCCTTGACCCGGTGTGCAAAAACGGTAGCTCCTTCCGAGCGTGAAGCAGCCTTGCGGAGCATGGGTCCAAAACCCTGCCCGTAGAAAAGATTATCACCCAGAATCAAAGCTATTCTATCCCTGCCAATAAAATCTTCACCGATGATAAAAGCCTGGGCTAAACCAGCGGGTGATGGCTGCACTGCGTAAGATATGCATAAACCTAGTTGTTCACCATTGCCCAGGAGATGCTGGAAGCGAGGCTTATCATCCGGTGTAGAAATAATTAGGATATCTCTTATGCCTGCCAGCATTAGCACAGAGAGCGGATAGTAAATCATGGGCTTATCATAAATTGGCAACAATTGTTTGGATATGCATTTTGTAAGAGGATAAAGGCGAGCCCCACTTCCCCCTGCTAAAATAATC
>JAYEFR010000105.1:0-3365 GCA_034716155.1 Thermodesulfobacteriota bacterium | reverse complement strand
CCCAATATATCAGAGGCGATCGTGAAAGATAAGGTAAATAATTTTGAGGCATCTGGTGCTGATATCTTAATACTGGGCGAGCCTGGTTGTTTGTTAAATATCAGAGGATATATGTCTTACAATGGGATAGGTGGCCAGGTCAGGCATATAGCCGAAATCCTGGCCGGCGAATAGGAGGTGGTAGCGTTATGAAACCGCAGAGCGAAAATTTTAAAGAACTGGCCAGAAAAAATTTAGCCAATGAAGGACAAAGAAAGATTCTAAATCAATTTTCTCTTATACTTAAAGCGCTTAGAGATGCCTCCTTTGCAACACTACCCGATGAGAAGGCTGCCCTTGAAAAGGGAAGAAGGATACGGGAAGATGCAATAAAAAACCTGCCGTATCTTTTAGAGATGTTTGAAAAAAATGCCACAAAGGCCGGCGCTAAGGTGGTGTGGGCTTCTGATGCAAGGCAGGCAAATGACTTTATTGTCTCTCTTGCAAAGGAAAAGGGAGCAAACTTATGCGTAAAGGCAAAGTCTATGATCTCCGAAGAGATTTTGCTCAGGGAAGAATTTATTGAAAATAACATAGAAACATATGAGACTGATCTAGGGGAATTCATTGTCCAGCAGGCAGGCAAGACCCCATTTCATATAGTTGGACCTGCAATCAATATGACAATAAAAGAGGTATCAGATCTTTTTAATAAGGTAATAGGGTTGCCGGAGACAGAAGATCCCACGGAATTGGCAAAGGGTGCCCGCATGTTTTTACGGGACAAATTTAAAGATGCACAGATTGGGATTAGTGGGGCCAATATGGTGGTGGCTGAAACAGGCTCTATCATCCTGGTAGAAAACGAAGGGAACATAAGGTTTGCAACCTCTGCGCCTAAGACTCATGTTGTCCTTATGAGTATAGAAAAGGTAGTCCCCGCTATCTCTGATGCAACATATATGTTGAAACTTTTGACCAGGAGCTGCACAGGGCAGCGTATCTCAAATTATGTTTCTGTAATCACTGGTCCAAAGAAGGTAGGTGAAATAGACGGCCCAGAGGAGTTATATATTGTTATCCTGGATAATGGCCGGACAAAGATATATGCAGATAAGGTTTTAAGAGGTGCTTTGCAGTGCATCAAGTGCGGTATGTGCGCAGCTGTTTGCCCTGTATACACCCATGTAGGGGGATATACATATGGCTGGGTCTACTCAGGTCCTATTGGTGCCGTGCTCAATCCTCTTTTATTAGGCTTGGATAAGGCCAGGGATCTCTATCATGCAACTACACTATGCGGTGCATGCAAAGATTATTGTCCGGCAGGGGTGGATGTACGCAATATAGTCTTAGACTTGAGAGCCAAAGAGATGAATGGTGACAGATCTCTTGATGCCGAGGCCCCTCCTGCCTCGGTAAGAATTTTTTATCGTATTTGGACATGGGTATTACTTGACTATTCCAGATATAAAATCGCATCAAAGATTATGCGTATAGTAATGCCTTTTGTCATTAAATATGGGAAGGCATTAAACCTTTCTGACAGACTTATCCAATGGACAAGGTGCAGGGATATACCGCAGGTAGCGCCAAAATCCTTTCATGAGACATATTCAGAATTAAAAAAATAAGGGAGTTTGTGATGGATAGCACTAGGAACAGAGAGATTATCCTAAATAGATTGAAGAGGTTTGCTATAAGGCCGGAGAAGCCTGTCAAGTCTGAGTTGGTGAAGACAAAAAAAGATGACACTGATACATTATATGAAAATTTTGCTCAGGGAGTAACAGCAGCAGGTGGGAGCGTATTTCGAGTAAAGGATAAGGATGAAGCACTAAAGACACTTGATACCATCTTGACTGAAGCAAAAGTCGGCACAGCTAAAGTTTCTGAAGATAATATGATCAGATCAATGAAGATTAAGGCATATCTTAAGGGGAAAGATATAAAGATATTGGCCCCCGGAAAAGATCGGTCAAGCCATAAAAAGGCATGTTTCTCAGCAGATGCAGGGATTACAGGGACAGATTATGCCCTGGCTGATACAGGCACAATAGTGATCCGCCATGGTAAGGATAACGCTCGACTACCTTCTTTGGCTCCACCTGTTCATATCGCCTTTGTTGAGAAAAGTACACTCTTGCCGGACATAGATACACTGGTGGCAGAGATCAAGCCTTCCAATAAAAATATGCCAAGCGCCATGACCCTGATAACCGGGCCTAGTATGACGGCAGACATTGCTTTACAGCCCACCTTTGGCATGCATGGCCCAAAGAATTTATATGTAATCTTTATAGGAAAATAGTGAATAGATTTATTTTTAGATGATGTGTGTACTTGCTGCTTATGAAATCTTTGCATAATGGGCATATTGTCATTGCGAGCGAAGCGAAGCAATCTCTAACTACTTGTAATCAATGGGGTTGCTTTGTCGCTTAAGCTTCTCGCAATGACAGATGATTATGCAAAGGTCTCCTTATATAAGAGAGTCATATTTTTATGGTTCGCCACCTTTAGGCTTTCAAAACAAAATTTTTTGTTGACAGAATCGACTGGGCGTACTAAACTTTAACTAAATGTATAAATAAAAAAATATACGGTCAGATAATCATTGAAGGGAGACTTGCTTTGTGGGTTCGCTAATAGAAGGCATCAGGAAAGAACAGATCATTGGTACAGCAATTACGACCATAGCTGACAAGGGTTTTATAAATGCACCTCTTAGTGAGATAGCCAAAGAAGCTGGTATAAGTAAAGGGGTCATATCCTATTACTTCAAGAGTAAAGACGAGTTAGTCAAGAAGGTGATGGATAAAATTCTCTCTGACTCTAAAAAATATATTGATAAAGTTGTGGCTGGAGAAAAGGCAGCTTCAGACAAGATTACTGCTTATATCAACGCAAGCTTTGACTATATGGAGGCCAATAAACAGCATTTTGATGCATTGGTCGATCTATGGGGGAGCATTACTACCCATGAAGAAAGGCTTAATTTCAACAAGAGGAGTTATGACCCCTGTCGTCACTTTATCGAGGAGATAATTCGTGCGGGGATCAAATCTGGTGAATTTGTAAGCATAGATGTTCATCTGGCAGCATCCCTTATACAGGCAGTAATAGACGGTGTTATGATTCAGTGGCTCTTTGATGAAAATGCAATAAACCTAAAAGATGCCAGGAATGAGGTTGTGAAGCTTGGAAAGGCATACCTTTTGAGATGATTCAAAAGGATAAACGCAAAGGCTGAAAAATTTTTAGAAGAAGGGAGGGTTTGCAAATGGAGATCCCCAAACTGGATTCATATTGGCGGTATGTAGAACACTGGAGCGGGATAGCCCCTGAGTTTCCAGCGTTAAAGGAAGGGGGCAGGACAGTCTCAT
>JAYEFR010000104.1:0-17103 GCA_034716155.1 Thermodesulfobacteriota bacterium | reverse complement strand
GACATGCAAAAGACTTAATAAATTATACAAAAACTTCCCTGAAGATACACGTGACTTTGATTCATGGATGGATAGACGGAAAGGATTTACACTATATTATTTAAGATACTCAGAATCAGAAGGAGGCTGTAATACCAGCCCTTTTTTTGAGTAGATTGTTAAGATTAAGAGGGTGTTCCCTTAAGTCACCGGAGATCTTGCTAACGCTCGGACAAGCATTAAAAAACACTTGCCGTCATATATGTTTTTCCATCCTCAAGAGAGGGCATAAAAAATACGCTGCCATTAGCCCTTGCCAAGGGCAGTCTACACCACTACCGGCCAAGGGGCTAATCAAGGCAAACTACCACTCATGAAATTGTTCGATATTTTTATTGGCCTCATACCACCAGTCGGGCTCTTGGGAAATATCGTTAGGAGCCCATTCGCCAATAAATACAGGTTGATCTCCTTCAAAGGTAAAATACCAGTATTGGCTATAAATACAACCACTCGGACAATCTTCCCAGGCTTTACGGAACAGGTATGTAATCCCATCTCCTTGTTTCCTTGGATAGATATTAGAAAAATCACCTGCCAGATGATCCGGCTCAGTATACTCTACACCCGGAAGTCCATCGTAGAGTTGTCCCAGGGGGCGAGGATGAAGCCTGTGTTTAAAGTATAGTATTGCAAAACCAATAGAATCAGTAGAATTTGTATCTATCTGTGTTACCTGATACTCTTTGTTAAGATCATCCCAGGCATGGTAGTTGCCACCTGCAACCTCTTGAGCCGTGGCACCGTCAAAACCAATAATGAGGCACCCTGAACGCCATGGTGGGGTAAAGGTGATATGCTTGATTGGTTCAATATCGTCACAAAATGAAGAACGAATGGCTGTCAAATCGCTTAGCACTTGATTATACAGATCATCCGGGGCAGTAAGACCACCTGATAGGCAAAGTGCCATGAGTTCAGCCTCTTCATTGTCCTCGGTAGTAAACTCGGCTGTAAGAAGTTCAAAATTCTTTTCAGTAGAGATCCAACAACCACTAACTAAAAAGGCTGATAGAATAACTCCTAGCATAAGCCCCCAGATATTGGTCATAAAACATCTCCTTAAATAAGTATTAACCCCCATCTTGAAGGTCAGCTACTTCACCTGCTGTGTTTATATCCAAACCTGGTTTAGATATAAGACTTCCGGGTGAAGTAATTTATCAATCCTGCCTCTATCGATCCCAAGGAATAAGGGCATTCACTGCAAGATCCCCTCATCCTTCAGATTCCCTACAAAAGTAAGCGCATCCTGAGAGCCCGAAAGGTAGAATACTGCAGGCATTCCCATTGGCGCACCCACTTCTACCCTTTCTCCACTAGAGGGGCTTTCGTATGCTTTTGATGTCCACAAGTGCACCCATTGCCCTTCTGGGAGATAGCCCTTGACCATTGTTGCGCCTTCATCCACAACAGGTGCTATCATGAAATCTCTGCCCAGCATAAACTGATACTTGAGGTCATATGTATTGGAATCATTCGGATAATGGAGGAATGGATGTCTGACCATCGGGTATCCCTTTTCCTGGGCCTCTTCCATGAGCTTTTCCCTGTAGAATGCCAGGGCCTTGTATACCTTTGCAAACCTGGAAAAATGCTCAAGGCATTCCTCATCGCTGTAGAACTGTGCATTATTCTCTGGCTGATTCCCCTCATGGGTCCTGTATACTGCTGTAAATGCATTGGCCTCCATCCATCGCATAAGGAGTTCCTTTGATCGGTGAATTTTAACAGGACCCACTGTAATAGTGGTAAATCCTCCAATATCACTGTGATTAAGGCTGAAACCCGATATCCCTCCGGACAAGAGCCCTTTTATGGCACTTTTTAGTCCATCGTGCTCATCCCATGTAACGAGCTGGTCCCCTTCCCAGAAAAGGGCAGACAAGCCAGGACTCTTTGTGAAACCTGACCTCATAAAGAATACCGCATCACCTTCCAAGCCTGCCTCCTGCACGGCCTCCCTGTTGAGGCGAGCCCATACCTCTGGGTAACGGTTGTGCAGCTTGGATGCATCCTCTTCTGAAAACAGGGCTGCATCAAAGGGAAGAGCCTCGCAATAGTCTGCCATCCAGCCTGAAAAGCCGTTACCTATAAGCTCTTCTTTGATTATACCCTTGATCCACTCACTTGCATCGGGGTTTGTTAGATCAACCATCCCTGCATCAAAGTCTGTATTTGTAATGGCATAAGGTTCTCCATCCGGGTTCATTATAAGATAGCCGTTATCACAGGCCTCTTTGTAAAGATTCCTCTGATAATAGGGCTTTTCAGAGACATCCACAAGAAAGGGATTTATATATCCCATAACCCGTATATCCTCTGCATTAAAATCCTCTAGGAGTTGCTCCCAGTCATGATATATCTGCCTGTCCAACTCCCAGTTCCACCAGAGCTGGGAACCGAATGAGGTCTTTCTCTTCCCAATCCAGTCCTGAAGCCAAAACGCTGCAATGGGAGTATCCTTTTGCTTGAGCATCCCCCACTTCTCATACACATCATCTGTTCCACCCTGCATACCTACAACAGCACCTTTATTAAGCCAGCCAGGAAGGGCCTTCATCCTTCCTGTATACCCGGTGTATCTCTCTATTAAATCTAAGGGTGTTTTTCCATACAGTATCCTTCCCCTTAGATGCGTGTCAAAGACCTTTACCATAACCCTGTCAGACAATCTCATATCAAATGTGGCATACCCTGAGTTCTCAAGAAACAGGGACCTCATATGGGATGTGATGTAGAAAGGTACTGCTATATAGGTGCTAAATTCACTTCCCCCGGACCCTGGGGAGAATATGTTCACCAGCGATGTGAGGGGCTCAAGCCCCCTTCCTATACCCTGTTCCTGTATGAGTATGGGTACCTTATGTCCCTTGAGATCCACATGGGTGAACTGCTCACCAAAACCGAAGAAGTGTTCCCCTGAAGAAGATGAATAGATAAGCATGGATCCGTTTATAGGCTTCTCGCAGTTTTTATCGGATATGGTAAGATCAAACTGAAGATGCCCAGCTATAACCTCCTTAAATGTGAGGCTGTAGGTTGCAGTATTATTGCCGTTCCAGTCCTTCAGCAAGCCAAAAAGTGTGAGTTCGCCGCTGCCAACTAAGATCTCATCCACACTTTGATGTTTGATAATAAGCCTCACAGCCTCCTTTACAGTAAAAGAGCCCCTTTGCTCCTCCACACTGATATCAGAACGCATCGCAGCAATAAAGGCCTTGCCAGGAATGCTGGACCACAGTATCTTTGATCTGTCTCCGTTATGGGTGATGGCAAGATAAGCCCTGCTATTACTATCATTATGCCACTCAATAACAAAATCTCCGATACTGTAATCCTTGGTAGGTATGACCGATTCAAGCCCTCCCTGTATATAACAACCACTAAGGACAAGGAGAAGACCCATTATTGACATCAGCCTCGATATTGCTTTCTTATATTGGCAACCTTTCATAACCAACCCCCTCAAAGATTTTATGGATCGCTGTTGATCATAATCAATGATATGAACCCCAGAGCAAGCTTTTGCCTCTTATCCGCAGCAAGCTTAAGGGGAATCAAACCCAAGCCTTCTTGTCCTCCGAAGCAGACGCGAAGGCGGATTGAATCATTTCTAGCACAGACCAGAAAGTGTTCATTTCTATTTATCATCTTAGACCACCCCAAACAAAATCTGTTTAGTAAGTAAATGGAAAACATTTTCTCTTTTTGGAAAAACATTCCCAATTGCGCTTCAGCAAAAAGTTATCCTATGTGGTTGTTAATTATACTCTTTTGCTGACAATCTATAAATTAACACCTCCTTCACCATAATAACTTCAGCAATTGCTATGCCAGCTTTCTTTTATTATTATTATCAATCCGGTATAGCAAATTAAAATCTCTGTAGTCTCTGTAACTTCTTGCTTCGCTTTCCATACTTCTTACTACCTTTTACTACCTTCTCTCACTCCCTACTATCTTTAACTTATCTCCGGCCTGTACTGGAGAGCCTCTGCTATGTGGTAATCCTTTATGCTGGATGCATTCTCCAAATCTGCTATAGTCCTTGCCACCTTTATCACCCGCTTATACCCGCGCATGCTTAGATTGTAGCGTTTCATTGCAGTGATGAGTAGTGATTTGCCAGAGGTATCCAGAGGACATATTGTATCCAAAACCTTATCAGGTATCCTCGAATTCAAGAAACCCCTCTTCAGCTGGAGCTCCCTTGTGAGTGCCCCCCTTTCTCTTATATGAGAAGATAAGGTCCTCCGCCCTTTTTCGACTGGATTTAAGACACTTTCTGCATCAACAGGGTCCACCCAGACATGGATATCTATCCGATCGATCAAGGGCCCTGATATCCGGGACCTGTATTTGGCAATCTGAGTGGGAGTGCACCTGCATTCCCGTCCAGGGTGACCCAGGTAGCCGCATGGACACGGGTTCATGGCAGCAATCAACTGAAATTCGGCTGGAAATGTAATAGCTGTACTTACCCTGGAGACAGTTACCTCTCCATCCTCTATGGGCTGCCTCATGGCCTCTAAGGCGCTCCTTTTAAATTCAGGGAGTTCATCTAAAAATAAGACGCCATTGTGAGCCAATGTAACCTCTCCTGGTGTTGGTATGGTGCCACCTCCAATCAATCCTGCATCAGATATTGTGTAATGAGGCGCCCTAAACGGTCTGGTTGCGACTATAGAATCCTTGCCCAGCTTCCCTGCCGAAGAATATATCATTGTACATTCCAAAATTTCTTCTTTCACAAGGGGCGGCAGTATGGATGGGAGCCGCTTTGCAAGCATGGACTTGCCTGCCCCGGGAGGCCCTATCATAAGCATGTTATGCCCCCCTGCTGCAGCTATCTCCAATGCCCTTTTGGGCATGGCCTGCCCTGTTATGTCACTTAAATCCAGGGGATAGGACTCACTATGCTCTCTTTGCTTTAGAAAACCTTCTCTCCTGGACAAAGGCTCTACATCCAAGGGATTAAGTAAGAAGCCTACAACTTCTTTCAAGTTTTTTACAGGCCAGACGCTTTCCCCTGCAAGACTCGCCTCTCTTGCGTTTGCCACAGGGCATATAACCCCTTTGAGCCCTAGCCTTTTTGCAAGAAATGCGGATGATACCACACCCCTCACCGGTCTTATAGAGCCATTCAGGCCTAATTCCCCTACGAATAGATAGTCTTTAATCACCTCCCTCGGCGCCACATCAAGGGCTGCAAGAATGGCTATAGCAATCGGCAGATCAAATATCCCCCCCTCTTTTTTTATATCAGCAGGGGCTAGATTCAGGGTTATCCTAACGGGTGGAAAATCAAGGCCGGAATTTATAATAGCAGCTCTGACACGCTCCTTGCTCTCTCTTACAGAGTTATCAGGCAGTCCCACGATAGAAAATGAGGGCAGTCCATAATGAATATCTGCTTCCACCATGACCTTTAAGGCATCTGTTCCCCATAAGGCAGCTGAAGGTACACTTGCAATCATTGCATTATCCTCATCTATAATAATAATTATATTTTGCCTAAAGTCCATACCTATATGGGTATAAATTTTATTTTCATGCAAAATCCGCATGCCTGCACAGCAGGTACAACCAAAAATGAAAACACTTTCGGGATGAGAAAAACATCCATCCCCGAAAACCGACCCCTGATCCCTGACCCCTATTTTAATATAAGCCCGCATGCCCGCAAGGCAGACATCACCCCCTATAAGGCTGATACGCCAGGCGCTGAGAGCTGATTGCTAAGATCTGTTCTTTGTGATAAAATTGTTTTAAAAGAAACAAGGGGGAATATCCATGTCAGGTCATAGTAAATGGAGCTCTATTAAACATAAGAAGGGTGCGCTGGATGCAAAACGGGGTAAGATATTCAGTAAACTCATAAAAGAGATTACAGTTGCAGCCCGCATTGGGGGTGGGGATATAGATGGCAATTCCCGGTTGCGAACTGCAGTGGCAACAGCAAAGGCTGCCAACATGCCCAAGGAGAATATTGACAGGGCAATAAAAAAGGGGGCAGGGGAACTTGAAGGTTTTTCATTAGAAGAATCTTCATACGAGGGATATGGCCCAGGTGGGGTTGCAGTGCTCATCGATGTGCTTACTGACAACAAAAACAGGGCTGTGGCCGACATACGACACGTCTTTACAAAATATAACGGAAACCTTGGCGAGACAGGATGCGTAGGCTGGATGTTTGATAAGAAGGGCTATGCATCCATTGACAAGGATGCGGTCGATGAGGATACACTTTATGATATTGCCATAGGGGCAGGAGCTGAGGATATCATTGATCAGGGTGATATATTTGAGGTCTTGACTTTGCCGGAGGAAATTGAGGCCCTTAGGGCAGCGCTGGAAGAAAACAATATCGCCTACAACGAACTAACGGTATCAATGATACCTCAATCAACCGTAAATATTGCCGGCAAGGTTGCCCTGCAAACACTGAAATTACTGGATGCCCTCGATGATCTTGAGGATGTGCAATCAGTACATTCCAACTTTGAAATCGACGACGAAGAAATGGCGAAGCTACAGGAGCAATGATTATCTGTGGGGTTGACCCTGGAACAAGGGCTACAGGGTATGGCATCCTGGATGTAGAGGGTTCCAAGTGCTCTTATGTATCTCATGGCACTATTGTGCCAAAGGCAAAGGTCATATCTGAAAGACTAAAGACAATATTTTCTGAGATCACTGAAGCCTTTAGAAAGCACCACCCTCAAGAGATGGCCATAGAGACCTCTTTTTATGCAGTCAATGCTCAAAGTGCACTGAAGCTTGGCCAGGCAAGAGGGGTTATTATCTTAGCTGCTACATTGCTGGATATACCGGTATTTGAGTATTCCCCTACAGAAGTGAAAAAGGCAACATGTGCGTATGGTCGTGCAGGAAAGGCACAGGTAAGTGCAATGGTAAAGGTCATATTGAACCTTCCCAAAGATAGCATCTCATCTAAGGATGCTACTGACGCCCTGGCAATAGGCTTGTGTCATGCATCCTCAAGGCGTTTTAAGGGTATTATAAGATGATAAGCATGTTAAAGGGGAAAATAGTCCGTATTGCAGGAAAGGATATTACCGTTATGGTAGGCGGTGTAGGATATCTGGTGCACATCCCTGATCCAACACACACCACCCTGAAGTGCGGCCAGGAGGTGTTATTATATACAACCCTTATATCTCGAGAGGATTCTCTGGATCTTTACGGATTTTTCGATCCCAAACAGCGGGAGATATTTTTTCTTTTGCTAAATGTCTCTGGTGTTGGTCCTAAGACAGCTATGGGTATAGTCTCCCAGGTGGATTCCCTTAGATTTCTTGATGCAGTGGTTTCTGAGGATATAATCTATCTGAGTTCGCTTCCCGGCATTGGCAAAAAGAGTGCCCAGCGTATAATATTTGAGCTTAAAGAGAAGATATCAAAGCAATATCATCCTGAGGATAGGGGACGAAAACCTGACTTTTTAGAGGATGCAGTTGCAGCCCTGGTTACATTAGGTTATTCTGAGACTCAGGCAAGGCAGGCAGTTTCGGGTATCCGCCCAAGTCCGTCTAAGACGGATGCCCGGGTAGAAGACATAATAAAACAGGCATTGAAGGTCCTTATGAAATGAAAGAAGAATTGATTGGGTATAAGGTAGATAAAGGAGAGGAACAGATTGAGGCCCATATAAGGCCAAGATGCCTGAGTGAGTATGTAGGCCAGGATGACTTAAAGAGCAACCTGGAGGTCTTTATAAAGGCTGCGCGAAAAAGGGGCGAGGCCCTGGACCACTGCCTTTTTTACGGGCCACCCGGTTTAGGCAAGACAACGCTTGCCTATGTGATTGCAAACGAACTGGATGTAGGCATCAAGGTTACATCCGGCCCGGCCATAGAAAAGACAGGGGATCTGGCAGCTATACTCACAAATCTTGAAGTGGGGGATGTATTGTTTATAGATGAGATTCACAGACTAGGCTCTGCAGTAGAGGAGATCCTCTATCCCTCAATGGAAGAATTTAAATTGGATATAATAATTGGGCAGGGGCCATCTGCTAGAAGTATCAGAATAGACCTTAATCCATTTACATTGGTGGCTGCTACTACTAGGGCTGGGCTCATAACATCGCCTTTAAGAGACCGATTTGGTATTACAGGACATCTGGAATTTTACAGCACAGAGGAACTCGCCATCATCCTTAAGCGTTCTTCAAAAATACTTGGGATAGGGGCGGATGAAGAAGGCCTTTATGAAATTGCCAAACGGGCCAGGGGCACCCCACGGGTTGCAAATAGGCTTCTAAGGCGGGTTCGGGATTTTGCCGAGGTCATGGGGGATGGAGAAGTAGTCACAGGTGTTGCGGATATGGCCCTGACCAGACTTGATATTGATCGCTCAGGGTTGGACCGTATGGATAGAAGGATTATAGAGACCATGATAAAACACTTCAGAGGGGGGCCTGTAGGGATTGATGCGCTGGCGGCATCGATGGGGGAGGAAAAGGATACTATAGAGGATGTATACGAACCGTATCTCCTTCAGAACGGGTATATAAATCGCACCCCGAGGGGAAGGCAGGTGACTGCAAAGGGGTATAAATTTATGGGCATGAAGCCTTCCGGGGCACAAATGGAGATCTTTGAAGAGGATTGATCATACCCCTCTTTGGTACCACGAATAGAGAAATTGTTCTTATTTTTGCACTAACAGTTTACAGGAGTCAGTTAACAGGGGATAGGGTCTTCAAAAAAAGAAAGCCTGACTACTGGTCCCTGATCCCTGTAACCTGATACTTTTAAGGAGTTGTTATGAATATGATAAAGGATTTATTGGGTCCGATGCGGCCCCCATTTTTGATATTAACGCCTGCGTGCGTGCTGTTAGGTGTAGGCACTGCAGCATGGAGGGTTGGGAACATAAACATTACCTATCTTGTGCTGGTTTTTATCGGTGCTATTTCAGCACATATAAGTGTGAATGCGCTCAATGAATATTATGATTTTAAAAGTGGCCTTGATTTCAGGACAAGAAAAACCCCTTTCAGTGGTGGCAGCGGGACACTGCCAGCAAGCCCTGAGACGGCAAAGTCTGCACTATTTATAGGTCTTCTGACACTGGCTATAACCGGCCTTATCGGGATATATTTTTTATATGCGAGAGGTCTAAAGCTTTTGCCCTTAGGCGTCTTGGGCATTATCATTATATTTGCCTATACAAAGTGGATTATCCGCAGCCCTGTTTTGTGTCTGATTGCCCCGGGATTAGGCTTTGGGCCGCTCATGGTAGTGGGTACGGACTTTTGCCTTGCCGGCAGCTATTCATGGATTGCATTTCTTGCATCTATGCTCCCGTTCTTTTTGGTGAGCGATTTGTTGCTCTTAAACCAATTTCCTGATGCGGATGCAGATCAAAGTGTGGGCAGAAGGCACCTGCCGATTGTAGTTGGAAAACCGTCCAGCGCTGTAATCTATGGCATCTTTCTTATATGTGCATATATTCCTGTTATTATTGGGTGCGCTCTCGGATATTTGCCCAAGGCCAGCCTTTTGGGCCTGGCATCAGTTGTGCTCGCCATTCCTGCAATTATTGGCGTGATCCGATATGCCAGGGATATAGAGAAATTAATCCCATATATGGGTTTGAACGTTGTTATAAATATTACAACCCCTGTACTAGTGGCTATAGGGTTGTTTATTTCCATCTGATAAGAGAACGAGTGTGATCAAAGGGAGTATGATAAAGTGAAAACAATCCTTTTAGATGTTGATGATACCCTGTATCCAAAGGGCACAGGACCATTTAAAGAGGTGAGTAAAAAGATAGAAGAATATGTGGTGAATGAGTGTGAATTAAACATTGAAGATGCCAGAAACCTCAGAAAGGAATATATAATCCAATATGGTTCTACACTTGGGGGACTGATGCGTCATCACGGTGTAGATCCTGAAAAGTTTCTCAGGGATGTACATGATGTGCCGGTTGAGGAGATGCTAAATCCAGATGCAAGGTTAAAAAAAATCCTTAGTGAGATCCCTTATAGACTGACAATTTTTTCCAATGCTTCTAAAGATTATGTCAATAGAATTCTTCATTGCCTGGATATATCAGATGTCTTTGATGATCTTTTTACCATAGAATATATGGATTTTATCCCCAAACCAAAACCGTATCCCTATTACAAGATACTAGAGCTTTATGATATGAAGCCTGGTGATTTTATAATAGTAGATGATAGGGTGCCGAATATTGACACAGCCATTGCAGTGGGGATGAAGGGGATTGTTGTGGGTGGACACGGGCATTTAAATGGGGCTTTATGTATACCGGATATATATGGCATAGCTGATGTTATCGACTAGTTATGTGGAACAGTGAATATTAAAAAAAGGTGTTGGGTTTTGGGTGTTGGGTGATTAAAGACAGTCGAGAGTCAAGAGTCAAAAGTCAAAAGTCAAAAAGATTAAAGATAAAAGACGAAAGATTAAAGACAGTCGAGAGTCGAGAGTCGGAAAAGACAGTCGATAGTCAAAAGAAAGATAGTCGAGAGTCGAAAAGACAAAAGATAAAAGATAAAAAAATAGTTTTATGGGAGATGTAGGGGCCTTTTGCCCTCATCGACCCGCTTAAGGGAACGGGCCCTACATTGCTTTAATTCTTATTTGGATTTATGGCTGAAGGCTGATAGCTATTCATTTTTTGTTGTGGCTTTTAGCTCATGGAGGTTTATATGAAGGTTTTAATCACAGGTGTTGCCGGGTTTATCGGTTTCCATCTTGGCCGAAGATTATTAAAAGATGGCATAGATGTCGTAGGCATAGATAATCTCAATGCCTATTATGATCCCAAATTAAAGCAGGATAGGCTGTCTATATTAAAAGAATTTTCAGGATTTAACTTTTATAAGACAGATATAGTAGATAGGGATGCTATCTTAAAAATATTCAAGGGTACTACATATGATGCAGTAGTACACCTGGCTGCTCAGGCAGGTGTAAGGTATAGTATAGAAAACCCGTATGCCTATATCGATTCCAATATAGTCGGTTTCATAAATATACTTGAAGGATGCAGGCAGACGGGTGTAGGCCATCTGACATTTGCATCATCTTCTTCTGTATATGGTGCAAATAAAAAGATGCCCTTTTCCGTGCATGACAATGTGGACCATCCTATCTCTCTATATGGGGCCACAAAAAAGGCAGATGAGTTGATGGCTCATACCTATTCCAGCCTTTATTCTCTGCCATGTACGGGACTGAGATTTTTTACAGTATACGGACCATGGGGAAGACCTGATATGGCCCTTTTTAAGTTTACAAAGGCAATACTTGATGACATACCTATAGATCTGTACAATTATGGCGAGATGACGCGTGATTTCACCTATGTAGATGATATAATAGAAGGGGTCGTCAGGATAATGAATTCACCACCCAAGCCCAATCCTTCCTGGGATGGAAACCATCCTGATCCTTCCATAAGTTATGCCCCATATAGAATATACAACATAGGCGGTTCTCACCCGGTTGAGCTGATGTATTTTATAGATATTCTGGAAAAAGCATTGGGTAGAAAGGCAGAAAAAAATATGCTCCCCCTGCAGGCAGGTGATGTTATTACTACCTGTGCTGATGCAGATGATTTAGAGTCAGCAGTTGGATTTCGCCCTGAGACTCCGTTAGAGACAGGAATCGTATCTTTTGTTAAGTGGTATAAGTCTTATTACAGAGTTTGACCAGCGTCTTTTAAAACCATCTCTGAAGGCAGATCTCTTTCCAGGATAAAGCTGATTATCTTATCCTGATAGTTAGACTCGCCTCCATCAAATTCTATGCCTAATTGTGTCTTTTGTAAAACACTATCCTTTCGTACAGCCCTTACAGTCCCTTTTAGTTTTATCACCCCGGATGGTAATTCTAACTCGATACTGGGTATATACATGCCATGTATAAATGGAATTTTTTCGTTTAGGACCTCGGTCCCTACGCCCTCTATACTTATATCCCACACAAATAGCCTGACCTTCTGGGAGTCTATAGGGTGAATAAGATGTGCTAATATAGGTTCTTGGCCGGTTACAAAGTATCTTAAAACACTACGTCGGCTTACATACTTGATCTCAGCAGGCCAGCTTACCTCTACTATATTCTTTACTACATCAAGGATCTCTGCATAAAATAACAGGACATCTATCCCCTTGAAGAGATAGATCGGATAAATAACTCCCGGCTGTGGTTGGAAGGGCAATTGTACCTCCGAGATCCTTACTATCCTCAAGACCATGTTATTTTTCTCCGGCCTTAGATAGAAAAATTCGGCAGGTATCGCCTTTTGCTTGTGTATCATAAGCATATCGCCATACCCTCTTGACCATCTCTTTATCTCATTGAATATATGTAAGACTTCCTCCCTATCCATAATTATCCTGCCGGTATCATCAGCCTGCAATTCGGAATATGCCTCTATAGGTGTATCCGCAGGAGAAAAATCTATACCTGCTCTGGATGGAACACCGGGGCTTAGATATGCTATCCTCCCCTTTATGGATGTGGCAATTACCTTCCCTTGTTTCTCTAGTGTTTCTATAAAGATCTCTTTCCCTTCTTGAAGCAGTGAAAATCCCTCTGTAACTAAGACCCCCAAACCCCCGATAGATATGTTCAGTACAGGTAACCTTATAAACTGAGAGCCTATTCTTGCCGTGACATAAAGGTCTTTCCAGTTTAAGATATGTTCCCTTTTGGACTCTCTTTTTTCCATGTATAGTACTATCGGAATGTTGTAATGCAAAACTTTAGTCCCTTAAGTAGTGCGCAAAAGATCTCTCTCACATTTTCTTATTCTATTAACAATCTACAGGCTATTGCCCTAATCCTTTAGGCAAATACCCTGCAAATTCTTATTTTACGGGCAGAAAAACTAGAGTTCGGTAACAATACATCTATAACGTTTATAACGTTTGAAAACTGTTCGCCAGAGCTTCTAATTTCCTGTGAATTTAGGAGGCCTCTTTTCTAAGAAGGCCTTTAGAGTTTCTGCCATGTCATCTGACGGTAGGATCATTGCGCTTCGGGTGGCCACGTACTCTAATCCGTCAGCTATGCTTTTCCCCCTGCAATAGTTGAGCACTCCCTTTGCTCCCTGCACTGCCAGCGGAGAATTCTTTGCTATCTCCAAAGCCATCTCATATGCTCCCTTTAGTAGAGATTCCTTGTCAGGAAACACCTCATTTACCAGGTTTACCTTTTTGGCACGGTGAGCATCTATGAACTTTGCCGTGAATGCCAATTCCCTGGCAATTCCCTGACCTACAATATGTGGCACGCGCTGCAGGCTTCCTACATCAGCAACAAATGAGACAGCGGCCTCGCGAAGTGATATCTTTGCATCAACACAAGCAAGGCGAATATCGCAGGCAGACCCAAGGTCGAGAGCTGCACCTATACAGTAGCCATGAAAGGCACAGATTACAGGCTTACTGCACTTCTCAACACAAGAAATGGAATCCTGAAGGGGGAAAATAGACTTGAATAGTTTCTGCTTGGCGCCTGCGCTCATGTCCCACTCCTTCATTGTAGGGAGCTCCGGTGCCATACCTATGAGATCTATCCCTGCGCAAAAATCCTTGCCCTCCCCTGCTATTATGGCAACTAATATGTCATCATCGGTATCTATGTCAGCAAATATGGGTATAATTTCTCTCCATGCATCAGGACCCATTGCATTTTTCTTCTTAGGCCTGTTGAGGTAGACCCATGCGATATGTTCTTTCTTTTCTACCTTGTAAAACTTGTATGGGCTAGCCACAATTTTTTACCTCCCTTATAATAGGTTACTCTACATAGATTAATATGTGATGACTTGTATGTCAAATATATTAGCTTATTTCGTGTCAGCAAAACAATTATATCTCTTCTGGCAGTTGGCCTATGGAGTGACCTTGCTAGCCATCCTGATTCCATTAAAGATAGCCTGATTTGCTGCCTTTTAAATAATATAGTTTGTAATAAACAGCATTTATTGTAAAATGCAGTAAAAAGCCATGTACGGAGGCAGATATAAAAGATAAGGGCTACATCCATATATACACGGGAGATGGCAAGGGCAAGACCACGGCGGCCTTAGGGTTGGCCCTGCGCGCTTCAGGCAGGGGCTTAAAGACCTGCATTGTGCAGTTTATGAAGGGTAGGCCCTCTGGGGAAAATAAAGCCTGTAAGATGCTAGGTGGCCTCGTGGTGACGGAACAATACGGTAGCAGTCATTTTTCTACCAATCCACCTTGTCCGGAAGATATAAAGGATGCAAGGCGTGCGCTTGATCGTATGGCAAAGTTAATGGAGTCAGGGGGGATAGATATTCTAGTGGGTGATGAGGCCATCACTGCTGTAAGCTTTAAATTAATAGAAGAAAATCAGTTGCTGTCTGTGATGGCAAAAAAACCTTACGGGATGGAACTTGTACTTACAGGAAGAGGGGCTACTAAACGCCTGATCGGCGCAGCAGATCTTGTAACAGAAATGAAAGAAATTAAACACTACTACAAAAAAGGGATACTGGCGAGAAATGGTATAGAGGAATAGTATCAATCTATACGAATCAGGGAAGTGAAACTAAAACTTCTTTTTGCCTCTCGATTGGTTCAAGATTACTCATGATTTCTTTTCATATAAACTGCCATGAGCGATCCACGCTCACAACGAAGTATGAAAATATATGCTGTTTTCTCCCTGGATCTGTAAAATCTTGAGGTAATCGTGAAGCTAAAACTTCTTTTTGCCTCTCGATTGGTTCAAAATTACTCATGATTTATTTCCGTACCAAATATTTTTCATATAAAATACACTTCGGGCATTATCTGGAGATAAGACTATTCACTATTCACTATTTTCATATAAACGCGCATGAGCGCTTTGCGCTCACAACCAAAGATGAAAATGCTTTCGTAAATGATTAAATTTATCTCATCTTTCTCTTTAAACTGACCCCTGGCCTCTGATCCCAGACCCCTATTTTCATATAAACTAAGCCGGCCAAACCCAATGCAATAGCCAGAAATAAATCATACTAAATCCCAGGATAACGGCGCAGGGAAGCCATAAATAACTGTAAACCCGCCCTATCTTGGCCCCAAAATATTCATTGGACAAAAGGAGGCAGATGTGCATCGGAGAGAGCAGAACCCCTACATACCCACTGGCAAACCCCAGCATTATGTAGGCCAACATGAAATCACCCTCACCAAAAGATTGTACCAGTGCAATCAGTATGGGAAAGGTAGCCCCTACAAAGGCTATGGTGATTCCTACAACCCATCCCACGAAAAAAGGGAGCACCATAATAATAAGCATCAATGGGATATGCCAGTGGATCAGTTCATTGCTCATGGCCTTTACTGCATGGCTGTGTTCTAAGATACCTTTAAAAATCAAAATGGAAATGACCATGTACACCATGTTTAAAAGTTGCCTGTTGCTCAGGACCTTCCATATTTTGTCCCTGGATAATCCATTCTTATGCCAGACCTTTCCTATGGCTATGAGAAGAGCTACGATCAAGCCGGCCTCTTTAGAAACAGTCATAAATAGACCATTTGGCGGGAAGATAAGAGAAAAAAGGAAACCCATACCAAATCCCAGAAGGATAACGATTAATATGGGTTCAAGTTCCTCTATAAATGGCCCTATTGGAGGCCTGTTATGCTTGCCTGAATTATTTTTTCTATCGTAAGTCTTAATGCCAAAACCCTTTAATAGCCAGTAACCAGAGCCTATAGCCACAAGAGTAAACGGAAAAAGAAAGGGAATATAGCCCCAGAGATTCAGGCTCGCCAGGGTTACGGTGAGCATCACCCCGGGATAGAAAGGCCACCAGTATTCCCAGATATGACGAAACCAGTAATTTATAAAGCTGAGTTGATCTCCTGAAAGCTTCAGGCGCTCTCCCAAAGTCTTTACCATAGGAGCGGAAAAAATAGCCCCTCCAGGCATGGGCAAAAGACCTATTAGGGGTGGAAAGATAATAATATTTAATCTGGGACTTATGATAAGCCCTTGAAAACTTGCAAGAAGTCTCTGCATTTGGCCAGATAACTCCATGCTGTGGCTTAGCACAAGAATAAGGGAGACAATCAAGGCCAGGGATAAGGTCTTTGGGTGTATGACGGATGAAAGCATTGAGTGGAGTATAGCTGCTGAATTTAGCCCAAATATCAGCCCTAAGAATATAGCCCCAAGCAAGAATGCATGACCTAGAGACATCCTCTTTCTAAGAGCAATGAGGACAAGGATAAATACAAATAAAACCCTTAAAATGGCCGGTATACTTTGTAAGAATGACATATGATATCTTTATCGCACCTTTATTTTTGATAATTTGTATAGCAAATCCTCACCCCCATCATTAAAGGGAACGGGCTTGTTGCGTGTTCTTTAACAGACTAGAAGAATGGATTCAAGATTTACAACTGAAAGCAACTCCTTTCTTACGCATGGGGCATTGATTTTTTCAGTCAATGCAAAAAAATTAGCAGGGATTACATACAAAAAAAGCCAAATAGTGAAGTCCCCCGCATTAAGGGCGAGCCATTTATGACAACTTTCGTAAGGGATATAGAAAACTCGATCCATAAAGTAGATTTAAAGAAATCGGGAATAAATCTTACCAATAATCTACGTGGGATATTTCTTCATAACCTGACCCTGTTTTTTGGGGAGTTCAGCCCTTTGGGCTGGAACTCCCTGTTCGATTTATTCAAGATATCTGTCACGTGGCCATTCTACAATAAGCTTATCTATTTCTTCTTTTTTGGATTTATACCCGATAACGTAGAAAATAGTACCAATAGCCAACCAGACAGCAGCATATAACAAAGCCTTAGGCCCCTGATAGATTAATAGACCGATAGAGATGATAATACCGGCCCAGGGGAATATGGCCTTCCATCCGTTCAGCTTCATTGGTGCCTTTTCAAAAAGTTCAGGTTGCCTTTTGTGTACCATAAGAACCGCAATGTGCGTTATGATCCAGTTAAACAAGAACATAGCAACAACGATTTCAGCCACCAATTGTATTGTTCCT
>JAYEFR010000103.1:0-17190 GCA_034716155.1 Thermodesulfobacteriota bacterium | reverse complement strand
CGGCCTCAGTTCGGATCGGAGTCTGCAACTCGACTCCGTGAAGTCGGAATCGCTAGTAATCGCGGATCAGCATGCCGCGGTGAATACGTTCCCGGGCCTTGTACACACCGCCCGTCACACCACGAAAATTAGTTGTACTAGAAGTCACTGAGCTAACTCGTATCATGCGAGAGGCAAGTGCCCACGGTATGGTTAGTGATTGGGGTGAAGTCGTAACAAGGTAGCCGTAGGAGAACCTGCGGCTGGATCACCTCCTTTCTAAGGTGAGTAGTAAGATAGAAACCCGAGCGCCTTTCACTGTTCAGTTTTGAAAGATTCATCTGTTCTTTGAGAAAGGGATAATGGTTTTTCTGGGCCTATAGCTCAGATGGTTAGAGCGCACGCCTGATAAGCGTGAGGTCGTTGGTTCAATTCCAACTAGGCCCACCAGAGGAAGGCAATTAGGAATTATGAATTAAAGGAAAGTAAAAATTTATAATTCAGAATTCTTCTTAGGGGGGTGTAGCTCAGTTGGGAGAGCACCTGCTTTGCACGCAGGAGGTCATCGGTTCGAACCCGTTCACCTCCACCAAACAAATGGCTTATTTATTTGATTGCTTAAACCGGTTTCATTAGTTAATCAATAAGGCTAACGGAATCGATTTAACCAATTAAATGGTTAGATATAGTTCTTTAACAACTTAATATTGTTTTTTACGGAAGAGAGTAATTTCATTGGGTCAAGCTACTAAGGGCATACGGTGGATGCCTAGGTGCTGAGAGGCGATGAAGGACGTGGTTGGCTGCGATAAGCCTCGGGGAGCTGCTAAACAAGCATTGATCCGGGGATTTCCGAATGGGGGAACCCACCTCGAGTCATGTCGAGGTATCCATGCCTGAATACATAAGGTATGGAGGCGAACGCAGGGAACTGAAACATCTAAGTACCTGCAGGAAAAGAAATCAAAATGAGATTCCCAAAGTAGCGGCGAGCGAAATGGGAACAGCCCAAACCGGTTGTGTGTAAGCCCATAGGCGTTGCGCAATCGGGGTTGTGGGGGCAGGTTAGAGAGGGTTATGGACCTCTCGGGGAGTTACAAAGTGTTTACATAGGAGAATGTCTCTGGAAAGGACAGCCATAGAGGGTGATAGCCCTGTATCTGAAATGTAAGCATCTCCCTGAACCTGTTTCCCGAGTACCACGGGGCACGGGAAACCCTGTGGGAATCTGGGAGGACCATCTTCCAAGGCTAAATACTACTTGGTGACCGATAGTGAACAAGTACCGTGAGGGAAAGGTGAAAAGTACCCCGGAGAGGGGAGTGAAATAGTACCTGAAACCGTATGCTTACATTCTGTGGAAGCTCCATGTTATCTGCCTTCGGGCGGATAACGGAGTGACTGCGTGCCTTTCGCATAATGAGTCAGCGAGTTACTCTATGTAGCAAGGTTAAGCCGTTAGGTGGAGCCGTAGCGAAAGCGAGTCTTAACAGGGCGCATTAGTTGCATGGAGTAGACCCGAAGCCGAGTGATCTATCCATGGCCAGGGTGAAAGTTCGGTAAAACGAACTGGAGGCCCGAACCGTCGTAGGTTGAAAACTGCTCGGATGAGCTGTGGATAGGGGTGAAAGGCCAATCAAACTCGGAGATAGCTGGTTCTTCCCGAAATATATTTAGGTATAGCCTTAGACGTTGGATGCCGGGGGTAGGGCTCTGGATGGGCTAGGGGGCCTCGCGGCTTACCAAACCCAACCAAACTTCGAATACCGGTAATCTTAGTCTAGGAGTCAGCCTGTGGGAGATAAGTTCCATAGACGAAAGGGAAACAACCCAGACCGCCAGCTAAGGTCCCTAATAGATGCTAAGTGGGAAAGGTGGTGGAGTTGCACAAACAACCAGGAGGTTGGCTTAGAAGCAGCCATCCTTTAAAGAAAGCGTAATAGCTCACTGGTCGAGTGGTTCTGCGCCGAAAATGTAACGGGGCTTAAGTATCTAACCGAAGCTGCGGATTTGCCACGTAAGTGGTATAATGGTAGGGAAGCGTACCAGTCACCTGTGAAGCCGTACCGTAAGGAGCGGTGGAGGTTCTGGTAGTGAATATGCTGACATGAGTAACGAAAATTGTGGTGAGAATCCACAACGCCGAAAGCCCAAGGTTTCCTGCGGAAGGTTTATCCGCGCAGGGTTAGTCGGGTCCTAAGCCGAGGCCGAAAGGCGTAGGCGATGGGAAACAGGTTAATATTCCTGTACCACTGGTATAGCGTTTGAGTGATGGGGGAACGCAGGAGGGTATGTCATGCCGGGCGTTGGTCGTCCCGGTTCAAGCCTGTAGGGAGGATCTCCAGGTAAATCCGGAGATCTGTTAATCCTGAGAGGTAATGACGAGTTCAATTGGGAACGAAGTGACAAATCCCACACTGCCAAGAAAAGCCTCTAGCGAGCTATATTGGTGTCCGTACTGTAAACCGACTCAGGTGGGCGGGGTGAGAAACCTAAGGCGTTGAGTGAAACCTCGTTAAGGAACTCGGCAACTTGACACCGTAACTTCGGGAGAAGGTGTGCCCCTATTAGGTGAAGGAACTTGCTTCTGGAGCCGAAAGGGGTTGCAGAGAAATGGCCGCGGCGACTGTTTACTAAAAACATAGGACTCTGCTAAATCGTAAGATGACGTATAGGGTCTGATGCCTGCCCGGTGCCGGAAGGTTAAGGGGATCTGTTATTTTTCGGAAGAAGCAGTGAACCGAAGCCCCGGTAAACGGCGGCCGTAACTATAACGGTCCTAAGGTAGCGAAATTCCTTGTCGGGTAAGTTCCGACCTGCACGAATGGCATAACGACTGCGGCGGTGTCTCAACGAGGGGCTCAGTGAAATTGCAGTGCCGGTGAAGATACCGGCAACCCGCGGAAGGACGGAAAGACCCCGTGGACCTTTACTATAGCTTGACAGTGTATTTTGGGTAAGTCTGTGTAGGATAGGTGGGAGGCTATGAATCCGGGACGCCAGTTTCGGTGGAGCCAACCTTGAAATACCACCCTGATTTATTCGGGATACTAACCTACTCCCGTTATCCGGGAGAGGGACACTGTCTGGTGGGTAGTTTGACTGGGGCGGTCGCCTCCTAAAATGTAACGGAGGCGCGCGAAGGTTCCCTCAGGCTGATTGGAAACCAGCCGTAGAGTGTAAAGGCATAAGGGAGCTTGACTGCAAGAGGGACACCTCGAGCAGGTGCGAAAGCAGGTCTTAGTGATCCGGTGGTTCCGAATGGAAGGGCCATCGCTCATCGGACAAAAGGTACCCCGGGGATAACAGGCTTATCTCCCCCAAGAGTTCACATCGACGGGGAGGTTTGGCACCTCGATGTCGGCTCATCGCATCCTGGGGCTGTAGCAGGTCCCAAGGGTTTGGCTGTTCGCCAATTAAAGCGGTACGCGAGCTGGGTTTAGAACGTCGTGAGACAGTTCGGTCCCTATCCTCCGTGGGCGCAGGAAATTTGAGAGGAGCTACCCCTAGTACGAGAGGACCGGGGTGGACGGACCTCTGGTGTTCCTGTTGTCGTGCCAACGGCATAGCAGGGTAGCTACGTTCGGAATGGATAACCGCTGAAAGCATCTAAGTGGGAAGCCAACCTCAAGATAAGATTTCCCTATCCGCCTTAGGGCGGATCTGAAGGCCACATGAAGACTACATGTTTGATAGGCTGGGTGTGTAAGCGTGGCAACACGTTGAGCTAACCAGTACTAATCGGCCGTGAGGCTTGACCCAATGACATTACTCTCCTCCTTATATATAGTTTAAGGTCTTTTTATTAAGCAGATAAAAGGTCCCGGTGATCATAGCAAAGGGGAAACACCCGATACCATTCCGAACTCGGAAGTTAAGCCCTTTAGCGCCGAAGGTACTGCATGGTTGACCGTGTGGGAGATTAGGTCATTGCCGGGCCATTTATTCAGGCCCCCTGTCTTTTTAAGACTGGGGGCCTTTTTATGTTGTAGCTAGAAGAGCAAAAAGGGGTCTGCTATAGGATCCTGCAGATGGCATCAGGTGGTTGTTGTAATATCTGTATCAGATGATTCCCAGGTTCTGAAGCTTCATACCCAGGTTCATGTCTCCCTTGAATTTGAGCTTGCCGCTCATAAAGGCCTTTTGTCCTGAGAGATCCCCGTTGACTAACTTAACATAGTCTTTGTCTTTTATCTTTAATGTGATATTCGGCTTTTCGACTGTACCTTCTCTTACAGTGGCTTTCTGGTTCTTAATCTCGAGTACCCATAGACCTCCGCTATCCCCACCTATATCAAACTGCATATCCAAATCCAGCCCCTTTAGCTTTTCCGGATCCTTCAGCTTGTCCGGAAGGACCTTTTCCATAAATTCCTTTGGTGAACTAACAGCCATAATATCTTCTCCTTTCTTTTTTTTAATTTATAAGCGCCTAACGATTTAAGATATGTTCATAATGGCACGTTATAAATGTTTTTTTTGATATTGGCCTTTTTTACGAATGCTGTCCATTTATTCAAATTCAGGAATAGGAGCTCCAGAAGCGCTAACCAAATCCTTGATACAAAAATCCAATCCCAATTGCTCAAGGGTCTCCTGCTTTGGAACACCTTTATCGTCAAATCCCATATTCTTGAAATATTCCTTGATAAATCTCGCTGGCTGGAGCCTCACATTGGCGAGTGGCCCTTTTTCCAAGGGAGGAACGCCATACACTCGGCCCGGGATATTAAAGCCTATCTTCCCCTCTCTCGCGTTAAACATCTGCCTTAAGACCTGTATTCGCCCCCCAATTTTATAAATATCATCCACCGTGTAATCCCACCCTACTATAGACTTGAAAAATTCCAGGAGTGGATATTTTTCAAACCATACGGCATACTCACAAAGACCGATTGAATTGGTTACCTGCATTACCTTTGCCCACCTTGCATGCTCGGCACCTGCAACCAGGGGATCTTTCCCAAGTTTAAATTTAATATTATCTATAAAGTGGTTTATTTCACCGATCGAACTGTACTCAAGACCTGCTGCAGTATGCCTTCCCGGGGTCGGATCTGTTAAATAGGTTACCATTAAGCCTTTTATCTTACGTGGATCATGCATCGGGATTTCCTGGCCATTTGCAGCCATGGCGAACTCACTACTTCCTTTCCCGATATAACGGGATGCTTCTTGAACTCCTTTTGCCAGGTGCTCGCCAATTCCCTCTTTATTTACCATCATTTTAAGCAAAGGCATGAGATATTCCGGCTCGCCCCAGCCTGGCAGAAATCCGTCAGGAAATTCCTTGCAGACAAAATCCTTCTTCACTAAGATGCCCTTTTCACAGCACTCAATCGCGAAAGCCACTGTAACGCCCGCTGAAATCGTGTCCATCCCTGCCCTGTTCAGGTAATCATTTATTTCGATTATTTTTTCCACATCCTTATTCATGACTAGTGGCCCGAAACTGGCAAGGGTTTCATATTCCGGCCTGTGGGTTCTCTCAATATTTAATTCAGGAACCTTCATCACATGACCGCACTGAATAGGGCAATTAAAACAACCCTGAGAACCTGTTATCCATTTTTTGAGATTTTGAGTGTTGAATTCCTTTGCTATCTTATCAGGAAAGTCCCTGTATCCGACTCCGGCAAAGTTCTTTACAGGGGTATCCCCTACGGCAATCTGGACGTTTGTAGCAAAGGATGATCCGTATAATCGAAAGACGCGTGTTGCAATCGCATGAGATTGGGACATATTCCCCTTTGTAAGGCGCATAAAGGTTGCAAATGATGGTCCTATTTTGGTTGCCATCTTAGCGCTCAGGTTATCCATGTTACGGCTGAGTCTCTTGTTGTATTCCTTTACCAATGCGAGAGTCATTGCCTTATCTACATGATCGGCTTTCCCCTTTCCATTTAGGCATACTGCCTTTAAATTCTTTGACCCCATCACTGCCCCAAGCCCGCTGCGTGCTGCAATCCTTCCCCCTGAAGAGACAATCCCTGATATGAGGGACTGATTTTCACCAGCAGGCCCAATAATGGCTGCCTGGGCATTTTTCCCATGTCTTTCCTTTAGCCGTTTCTCACCTTCGATGGCATCAATGCCCCATAGATCTGATGCATCGATTAATTCCAGGGTTTCATCACCAGCAAGAAGATAGACAGGGTTCTTGGAAGCACCTGTGAAAAAAATTGCATCCCAGCCCGCCCTCTTTATGGAAACGCCAAGAAAGCCACCGATATTTGAATCACCCCAGGTGAGTGTGAGTGGACTTTTAGCACATACCATACATCTGCCTGTTAAAGGAGCAAGGGTACCTGTGAACAAACCCGGGCAAAATCCAAGGATGTTATCCGGACCAAGCGGATCGGTCTTAGGCTTTAGGTTTTTGTAAATATAATATACCCCAAGGCCATAACCTCCAAGATAGTTTTGATAGACATCTTTTGAAGGTGTATCTTCTCTAAATCTTTTACTGGTCAGATCGACCCAAAGAATCTTTCCCAAGTATCCAGCCATTATCAGCCTCCCTTTGAGATGTATTTAAAAAATAAAAACGAACATGATCTGCTTTATAGCATAAGAAATTCTATGGCAAAAGGGAAAAATAAAACCAACCAGTTGGTTGATTTTTTCTTGACAACCCACTTATCATTATCTAAAATGTTAGTTAGAATTTATTGAAGTGAATTGCAATAGCGACGTAACAATTAAATAATGATTTGTAAACATACAAGGAGGATATCATGGTTGAAAAAGAATTACTGATAGAGTGGGACAAAAAATATCTTATCCATCCATTGACTCACCCCAGGCACTTTGAACTGCATCATCCGCCTCGCATCATTGTAGAAGGCAAAGGCACGATGATAAAGGACATCAATGGTAGGGAGATGGTAGATGGATTTGCCGGCCTTTGGTGTGTTGCAGTCGGACACAGCCACCCTAAGATCATTGAAGCGGTACATAACCAGATGAAAAAGCTTCCTTACTTCACCTCTTTTCATGGCATGTCTACTCCGCCCTCTATTGAGCTGGCGGCCAAGCTTGTCTCCATGTTTGATTCATCCTACAACCTTACAAGGGCCTGGTTCACCTGTGATGGATCTGAAACCAATGAGACCAATATCAAGATAGTCAGGCTTTATTGGGCGCTCCAGGGCAAACATGAAAAGTACAAGATCATATCCCGCCGTTTTGGTTATCATGGTATGGGCCTGGCAACTACCGCAGCAACTGCGATTTTCCCCTTCCACTGGAACATTGATCCTCTACCCGAAGGTTTTCTCAATGTTGCGGCCCCTTATTGTTACCAGTGTGAATTTGATAAGACTTATCCTAACTGCAATTTCGAGTGTCTTACCGAGCTTGAGGAGACCATTGAGGAGGAGGGAGCAGATACAATAGCGGCAATTATTGCAGAACCAATAATCGGTTCAGGTGGGGTTATCCCACCGCCGAAGGAATATTTCCCCAGGCTCAGAGAAATCTGTGACAAGCATGATATTCTCCTCATACTCGACGAGGTTATCACCGGCTTTGGCCGCACCGGTAAGATGTTTGGACATGAGCACTGGGGCGGGATCAGACCTGACATACTCAGTTTTGCCAAGGGCATAAGCTCTGCCCATATACCATTAGGTGCTTCAGTGATACGAGGGGACATCTATGATACTATTGGAGAACTTCAGGACGAAAGGATGCCGTTAATGCACGGTTTTACCTACATGAACCATCCAGTAGCATGTGCGGCAGGGCTTGCCAATATCAAGGTGATCGAGGAGGAAGGCCTGGTTCAAAGGTCAGCTGAGAACGGAGAGTATTTGCTCGAAGGACTTGAAACCCTCAGGAAATATGATTCAGTGGGTGATGTAAGAGGCATAGGACTATTGACAACTATCGAACTGGTTGCGGACAAGGAAAAAAAGACCCCGATCCAGCCGGAAAATTCCGCCCCGGAACTTGTGGTGGATCTCTGTTGGGAAAAAGGCGTTTATGTCCGCTCTTCAACTATGGAGACCGTGGCTGTTGCGCCGGCCCTGATTATTGATAGGCCCACTATAGATAAGATAGTAGACGCACTTGACAAGTCCATACCTGAGATGGAAAAAAGGCTCTTAAAGAAATAGTTATAATAGAGTGGGAGATGGAAATGAACGGACGAGTTGAGAAAAAGGTGGCGATAAAGTCCACTAATAAGCGCCGGAAGATACTAAATGCGGCTGAAAAGGAATTTGCTCTCCATGGCTTTTCCGGGGCTCGTATGATGACAATTGCTAAGGCTGCAGGACTGGACAAGGCCACCATTTATCACTACTTTCGGGCCAAGCAAGATCTATATGATGCTGTACTAGCCGAGGTAATCAGGTCCTTCACCACCCTTGCATCCAAGGGATTTGACCACGACACTGACCCACGGGATGAACTTGATGCGTTTATAGGTGTTCTTATCGACTTTCTGAACAAGCACAAATCGTTCGCCCTGATCCTGCGTCGAGAGTTCTCAGGGCCGGGCCGGGCCAGATACGGCCTTCTCCTGGAAGTACTTGAACCTCTGATCCTGGAGGTTCGAGAGCATGTTAAATACATGGCGAGGAAGCATAAGATGCACGAGGTTGATCCGGAGCATACCATCTACTCGATCTACGAGATATTGTTCAGCTACTTTACAATGAATCCTGAGATGGCAGCGCTTTTCTTTGAGGAAAAGCCATACACAAAAGATATGCTAAAAAGGCGCAAAGAGCACATCACCTGGATTATAAGAAGACTCTTGGTCCCGGAGGAGAAGATGCGCGTAAGCGAGTAATAGGATTTGGTAAAAGTTTTATATTGTGAAGCTAGAATTAATGTAATGCTATATAGAATTAAAGGAGGAGCTAGAAAATGAAGGTGTTAATTACGGGTGGAACAGGTCTCATAGGTTCGAGTGTTGTCCGCGAGGCCCTGACCGAAGGCTATGAAGTGAGATGTTTGAAGCGGCCTACCTCGGATTTACGGAACCTTAAAGGGCTTGACATCGAATTTGTGGACGGTGACCTGCTGGATCCAGACTCTCTTGATCGTGCCCTTAAAGGATGCCGGAAGCTTTATCAGATCGCAGCCATATACCGTCATTGGCACCCCAAAGGCGGTGACTTTATCCGCCGGACTAATATCGAAGGTTCCCTGAACATCCTCGAAAGCGCACTAAAATACGATCTTGAAAAGGTTATATACACCAGTTCCATCTCCTCGGTCGGCTTTTATCCTGACAGGCTGTCCACTGAAGATGACTTTCCAGAAGAAAAGGACTGCCTGCGCGCCCCTTACAGAGACAGCAAGTTTAGAAGTGAGAAGATTGCCTTTGAATATACTGACAAGATGCCCATTACCATTGTCAACCCCGCGTCGCCGATCGGGGTCAGGGACTATATCCCGACACCTACCGGACGGACCATACTCGATTTCTTAAACGGAAAGATGTTCGCCTATGTAGATGTAGGCATGAATCTCATAGATGTCGAGGATCTGGCCAAGGGTTATATCCTGGCAGACAAGAAAGGTAAGACAGGCGAACGTTACATTCTTGGCAACCACAACACCTTTTTAAAGGACTTTTTCGAAGAGATTGCAAAACTCACGGGCTTGAAAGCACCCAGCATAAAGATCCCCAAGCCAGTGATTCGGGTGGTGGCTGAGGTCAATGAATTTATAGCGGACATCACCAAGATCCCGCCAATGGTCGCTATTGAACAGGCCGTCCACACCCGTTACAACGAGTTTGTGGATTGCACGAAGGCAGTGAATGAACTGGGGCTTGAACAAAACGATATCCGTATCGCCATCTACAAGGCCGTCAAATACTACCTGGACACCGGCGCGGTCTTGCCAAAGCAGAAGGCGATGATCGATCTTAAAGATCCAATGTGAGCGGGTCTTAAAGACCGAAAGGAATCAGGATGTATTTTAATTGGCAGCTTATAAATCGAGTTAATCTATGGATGATAGCCCAAGTATTTTTTCATACAGAGGTGTAGGTTATGTCTATCTGGATATCCATCTTGTTGATTACTATTTGCGCTGTTTGCTGGGACGTGGGGATTGTATGGCAGAAACAGGCCGCAGATACACTACCGCGGATTGAAATGGGAAAGCACATCTTTAAAATTATTAAGGCCTTTGTGCTTTCCAAAAAATGGATGGCCGGCCTTGTTATCTCCGGGCTGGGTTGGGGATTGTTTGCCTTTGCCCTGAATTATACCCCTGTATCTCTGGCCCGATGCATCCAGGGATCAGGATTTGTGATACTTGCCTTCTTCTCCATTTTTTTTCTGGATCACCATCTTAAAATCCGGGAGTGGATGGGCGTGATTATCGTAACTTGTGGTATCATCGCTCTTGGGCTTAGCGAACCTATAGAAAATCAAACCGTCAGCGTAATGGTCCCCTCACAATTGATCCCGGCCGTGGGGGCAGCTATCGCAATCTGCTTTATGATTTATGGGGCCAGAAAAATATTCAGCCTCGGCTTTGACTGGTTAGTGGTGTTCAGTATCTTTGCAGGTGTGCTGCTGGGATTAGGCGATGTATCAACCAAGGCCGTACTGCTTTGTCTTAACGATAAGGCGTATATCACTGCGTTTGGTTTTATTGCTCCTTGGTTAATCGTATTTTATCTCGTTGGTTTTTTTCTGCTCTCCCGTGGTTACCAGCAGGGCAGGGCCCTTGTGGTGACAGCCGTATCAGACTTCTGCTCTAGACTGATTACCATATTTATGGGCGTGTTTGCCATGGGAGAGGCATTTCCTCAGGAGATGCTTTACCGGGACCTAAGGATTATCGGCTTGGTTGCGATCCTATTTGGCGCTATTCTGCTGGCCAGGTTTTCCGGTGAGCAGCTGGCAGATGAACTTGCTGAAAAGATGCCGGCAGATATTCCATTGGGTGATGGATAGAGCCTAACTTACTAAGATTAATGCAGAAAGGGCAATTTTTTTACTTCATACCAAGTTACATTCAATCAGGTACTTATCGAAATTGTCATTGCGAGCGAAGCGAAGCAATCTAAAGGCTGAGATTTCTACGTTGCTAAAGCTCCTTGCAATGACTTGATTGCAACTTGGTATCAATATGCACCCATGTATTTATATTTTTATGCTCTACTTTTCCCTTGGCCTATTGAATATTGAAAGATATAATTGCAATATGCAAGGTAAATATCTAAAGAGAACATTATACAGGGAGGTTCTGGATTGCCTACAGAATTTCCCGGCAGTAGCAATTCTAGGTCCTCGTCAATGTGGCAAATCAACTCTGGCTCATGCAATCATATCAGAGATTGAGCAGGGTGTATATCTTGATCTGGAAAAGCCATCTGATCTGAACAAACTAGGCGAACCAGAACTGTTTTTTGATATGCACAAAGAAAAGCTTATCTGTCTGGATGAGATTCAAAGATTACCCGAAATATTTAAAATATTAAGGAGCATAATTGATGAAAAAGAAAGAAATGGTCAATTTCTGATCCTTGGTTCTGCATCACGGGATTTAATAAGACAGAGTTCTGAGACGCTTGCAGGCAGGATAGCCTATCTTGAACTTACGCCCTTCCTTTTCTCTGAAATAAACACAGAAAATACTGGGGGAGTGGGATGGTTTAATAAATACTGGTTCAGGGGTGGGTTCCCGAGAAGTTATCTTGCGAGGAGCGATAAAAGTAGCTTGCGATGGAGAGAAAATTTTATCCGCACATTCCTTGAGAGAGATATCCCCCAGCTTGGTTTTCATATTGCTGCTGAAACCCTCAGGAGATTATGGATGATGTGTGCTCACAATCACGGACAGCTTTTAAATGCATCAAGGCTTGGGGAATCAATGGGGGTCAGTCACACAACTTTGCGATCCTATATTGATCTGCTATCCCAGACATTCATGGTCAGGGTGCTTCCTCCTTATGAGGCAAACGTCAAGAAACGCCTTGTAAAATCTCCCAAGATTTACATAAGAGATACAGGCATCCTTCATGCACTTCTTGGTATTGGAAGCATTGATGATCTGATGGGGCATCCTGTCTTTGGTTCTTCCTGGGAAGGGTTTGTTATTGAGAATATTATAGGGGCCTTACCTGGATGGCACGCTGGTTTCTACCGCACATCTGCCGGTGCAGAGCTCGATCTTGTCCTGGAAAGAGGCACAAAAAGGATAGGGATTAAATGCAAGGCCTCACCATCACCACGGACAACAAAAGGGTTCTGGAATTCATTAGATGACCTTGGGATCAGTCAAGCCTGGATAATTGCACCGGTAAAAGAAGCATCCCCTATAAAAGAAAATGTGATAGTTGCTCCACTCAACATCTTTCTTGAGAAAGTCGACAATAACTAGGTTTTCAAATCTCCTTTCTTTTCAGAACCGATTGAGGGGTCTTGAATAATTTTACGAATCTCATTGTCTAATGCTGTTTTTTCTTTCTTATTAAATTTTTTGACTTTTTTCGCAAAGGAAATTGATTGATAGACCTTCATTAAGTTTCGCCAAATTGATACTCTGTTTTTTCTCCCAGATTTAACTCCTCAATCCCAATAAATATTTCTTTTATCAAATCATAAGTTAAGTCGGGATTTTCTTCTACGCACTTGCCGATCTTGGCCCAGTGCTCGATTTGGCCTGTCACAGATCTATGGTCTATTTTGCTATATTTCCTTGCTTCGGTGAGCAATTCATCTGAAATTCTCACTGCTGTGGGCGTCTTACTACCTCCTTGCTTGATTCTATGGATTGATATTAGTTTAATATTTTTGTAGCAAAATGCAACCTATTCGATTTATTTTTCTATTTCCAAGCGAACATTTGAATTCAGCCGCCGCTTTTAGCGATCGGCTGGAATGAATGGCTAGGCCAATTCTTCATTTTGTCCAATGTCAAGGGCTAACCCCATTTCATCCTTGCTGTGAAGCGAATGGTTATGTGTCCAATATCCAATTGGTAAATCTTTGTTTTATAATAGCAAGCCGTTGTTTATTAACCAGTCCTAATTTACCTAAAAGGATACTTTTATCAACAACTGCAAGCCTACTGATTCTGATAACACTTGGGAGTTTTAGGCCTGACTGTTCAAAATCGGGATCATCTGAAGTTATTACTATATCGAAATCTATGATCTGTTGGTGAATCTGTGATGATATCATGCAGATAAGCCAGCCATCATATTTTCCTGGCAATTTACGGATGACAAGAGCAGGGCGCAATTTTCCTTCTTCTTGATCTGTTTGCGGGAATTTGAAGAGGACAATTTGGCCTTCGCTAATCATAAGAATGATTCTTTTATGTCATCATCCGAGTAGGGAGATGGTTCATCTTCCATTTCCCGCATAGCAGAAGACAATGAAAAATCTGACCATGATCTATTTTCTTGATTCACTACTTTTACCTCGAGGTATTCAATAAAATCCAGAACCTCAACTTGCTTGTATTCGGGTAGCTTTTGTATACGTTGAAGGATTTTTTCCGCTAACGACATCTTTATTCTCCTTTAAACAATAACTTATCATATATAATAAAAATTGACCAGCACATAACGTGTAGCGTTTTATCCATTGTCCCGCCAGATGTTATAGCAGGCGGTTGATGATTTCACAATAGACATGCGTAAGATTGGATACATACCGTTAGATTGCGGCTGGATTATGGATAAAAGGTTGTTGGACTGAGCCGTGTGCGTGGGCATCTATACATGGGTATTGTATCTGAGAGTCGGCGGTGTGGGCGATGGGTGGGACCGTCATTTTTAATAGATTTTGGAATAGCATTTTGTTTCCAATAATATTTTTCCTTTGCAGATAGGAGATAGAGAGAAACGATGAGGTCAGATCTTTATCCTTGACAAGGAACACCAGAACTTTTTGTATTGTCAATATGAAAGATCTGCCCTCATTTCATTCCTTAAGCTTGCTGCTTATCAGAGTCCAGAGCTTGCTTTGGGGTTCATACCATTGATTCCTTAATGGCCTTGACATAAACTATTACTATCCAAAAGTAACATTTGTGTCAAGTTTGAAGACCTGACCCCTCTTGTTCTTTATTTATATTTGCTGAAATCCACGCCGCGGCGTTTTCCACGCTCATCAAACCACTCTGTCTCATCCGTGACCGGGGCCTCGATCTCTTCCTTGCTTTTGCGGACAAGTCTTATGGCCTCAGTGGGACAGGTGGACACACAGAGTCCGCACCCAATACAGAGATCCTTGTTCACGAAGTAGGCATCCTCTCCCTCTTCGATCGCATTCACCTGGCACCGCTCGTCTGCACAGATCCCGCATGCAGTGCATTCATCAGGGTCGATCTGGGCATAGTAATAGGAATTGGTTGCGCCTTTGATCCCTAACCTATTGATCCCTCCCAACACTGCACAACAGCACCCGCAACAATTACAGATATAGATATGTCCGCTCTGGATATTTTGGGTCTGGTGAACCAATCCCGCCTCTTCTGCATGTTTCAGGACCTTATAGGCCTCTTCTTTGGAGATGGGCCGACCCCAGTGATAGTTGTCAAAGACGCCGGGCACTGGCGCGATTGCCATACAGGCCTCAAGCGGTTTGTCGCAGCCCTTGCCGAGGAGACGCTGTTCTTTCCGACAGATGCATTCGGCAACGGCAAAGGACTGGCCGCTTTCAATGATGGATGAGACTTGCTCGTACGGCAGGATTTCATGCTCGCTGGGTATGGTCTCTTCGATGGGGATGACTTGCATGAGCTGAGGCTTATTTTAAAAAAACTGTTTGCCATACGTATGATAGTATTCCTCGCACAACTCGGCGAGCTTTTTGTCCATGCGATTAAGCTGAAACTCATAGATCCCGAAGATCCAGGGCATGATCTTAAATACCTTGACCTCGCCGAAATCGATGCCGAACAGCTGGCCCTTTTTCCACATGGTAATAAGCATCTGCTCCAGTGCTTCGAACTCTCGTCCCGTACGTTGTGCAATATCGGTCGGGGTCTCATACGTCATCTTCAGATCACAGAAGAGCTTGGCCTCTTCAGGGGTAAATATTTTTTTGAGCAGCTTGATCTCAACTCCCGAATCGGTTGCAGGAAAACCGTTGGGAAGAGTATCAAGGACTGTGACCAATTTGCGGTAGATTTCATCACTCATGGCAAACCTCCTTTCCTCTCCCTTTTTATCTCAAATGAACCTCCCTGCAGCAAGCTACAGGGAATAATCAAGTTTAAAGGTATTAGGAGGCAAGGACCGGGAAGCTCACTCCCCCCTGATGGAACACGGCGACTTCTGGGTCGTCTTTACCCACTAGTCGTACTACATCGCGATATAGTAGCTCTTGGTCGTCGTAAAGGATCGGCGGGAAGCGGCCCTTTGTCTCCTCCTTTAAGCGTGGAGAGAAAATAAGCACCTGGTAGTCCTTGAGCATCTGTAATGAAAAGTTTATCAAGAAGCGAGCCTCGACCGGAACTACTTTCGGAAGACACCTGACCAGTGAAGTAATGCCTCGACTGCCCAATATTTTTGTAAGCACCCGCAACGGTGCAAGCGGAGGCAAGAACCTCGGAAGATTAATATTCCCCAGTCCCTCTTCACACCTCAAGAATCCTACAATCACCCCCCCGGGTCTGCATGCCCCGGCCACGTTGAGCACTCCCTTGCCAGCCTGTCGCAGCTCATGATCCATGGGGTACCCGCTTGACAGAACCACATCGACCTGTCGGGGCAGGGGAACTCCATAGATCTTTCTCGATATCTTTACCCCCTCCCTATGGGCTGCAACCGCATCGCCGGTTACCAGAGCCACTATCTCCAAATTTGGATTCAGAATAACATTGAGGATAAAGGTGGGACTATCAATCATTTGGCAGGCCTCCTCCAGATCCAGTCGCATAGGGTTGTCTTCAGGGAGGGTCCCAGTCATATTATAGCGGTCCGGTGAGGGCATGAGCAGATGATTATGGCCAATGCTTTCCGCTGCAGCCAGACCTGGCAAAAGATTCTTGAAACCACCCCCGAACCCAGCTTGGGGATGAGCCTCGATTGTCCCGATGAGAATACGCAAGTCAGCCTCCACCGCTGTCCGGTTGAAAATAACCGGCGTCCCCCGCTTTGTCTTCCCCAGATGTATAAAGGCTTCCTTGTCCCGAGAATCAAAGTTACGACACTTGATCCTGCGTGTCACGGATACCCCAGCACGGGACTCCATAACCTCAGAACTCATTAATTTGTGTGTACCTACAGCAAAAAGTCCTGTAATGTTCTCCGCCTTTGCCCCGGCCTCGATAAGGTAATCGAGTACCGCCGGTGCTATGCGATCAACTGGCGTAGGTCGCCCTGTATCATCCATCACTAAGGCTATGCGTGAATCATGCCGGACAAGTCTTTGCAGGGGGGGGAGCCAATAGGTTCGTTCAGGCTAGCTTTGATTGCACTAGATAGATCACGTATTGGGTCAGGCGTGCTGACTTGGCTTTGTGAAATCACCCGCCAAGATGACGGGATTTCAAGGCGCAACCGATCATCCCAACCCCAGGGAATAGTAATTTCTTCCACGATCATACTCCACATCCTCCTTCTTTAACTACTCCTTTAACCACCCCTCGGTGGTAAACTATTGGAGCGCGGTCCTTTTAGTAGCATACAAAAAATTTCCTTGCTCATCGTAGAAAGCAAATGTTGCAGTAGCGGGTTGTTCTCCTTTGGAAGGAACAATAGTTACCTTTAAGAACCCCCCGGATTTTTCATCCTGTATATATGGCTGGGTAATCAACCCTTCCGGATCAGTGGAAAGTGGATCTCCGGGCTTACGTCCGAGGCGCGAATTTCTGTCGACAATAGCCCCTGTTGAGAACTCCTCGAAACCGTCAGGACGTATTGAATGGTACTGCCAATGTCGATCACCGCAAATAATATAGAAATTTCGCTTTATGAATCCGTTTTCTGTAAGCCAGGCAAAAAAGGCGTCTCCTTCCTCCTTAAATCCATAAGGGTTTGTATGATTATCCCGTTTATGTCTGTCGTCATCAGCCTGTCCTGGGGCATTGCCACCAAAAAAAGGAGCGAGAACTCCTCCCTGTACGCGGATTATGGTATCGTCAGGACCTATCAATGGTGTGGGTGAGATAAGTATTTTAAATGTTGCAGTGCTTACAAGAAGGGTCTTTTTTAGCCATGCTTTTTGTCTTAAGCCCCATATAGTCTTGTCAGGCCCGGGCGCCTTTGTATTGGGATCA
>JAYEFR010000102.1:0-3389 GCA_034716155.1 Thermodesulfobacteriota bacterium | reverse complement strand
TCATCCCTGCTAATACCATGACTGTAATCTCAGTGCATGAATGTTATACAAATGCGTTTAAGCTAAGGGCCGAGAAAGGAGAAGATATTAGTGAAGATACAATAAAAGACCTATCTAATTACGAGTTTAAGATGTATGGAGCTGCTGACAGGATCTTAACCTTGACCAGGGAGGATGCCGACATCTTGATAAATTACGCCCCAGACTTGAGAAACAAGATCAAGGTTGTGCCTCATGGGATTGACACAGAATTTTACATGCCGCCTAAAGACAAGTCATGGAATAAAGATACTAAGAATATCTTGTATGTGGGAAATTTCCAGCATCACCCCAATGTAGATGCAGTGAAAAATTTCATCACTCACTGCTGGGATAGAATCCAACAAGAAGTCCCGGATGCAAGGTTTTATGCAATTGGATTTGATCCGCCTCAAGAGCTCCTGGATTTGAGAAGTGACAATGTAATTGTCCAAGAAGGAGGGGACAATGAAAATATAAGGAGGATCTATTGGAACAGTGACGTGTTTGTAGCGCCAATTGAGCTAGGCACTGGTTTTAGAGGTAAACTCTTAGAGGCCATGGCCTGTGGGCTGCCAGTCGTTGCCACCCCACGGGCTACTTTTGGAATAGATCCAGTAAATGAAAGAGACATGTTTGTAGCTGACGACTATAAGGTCTTTTCCAAATATGTGAGTATGCTTTTAAAAGATACCAAGCTAAGGGAAAAGATAGCTATTAATGCCTTAGAATTGGCAAAAAAATTTGATCACAGACATGCGGCAGAGAAATTAGAGAAGGTGCTTAAAGAAGGTAAACGACGAAAGATGTAGCAGGTATATTCTAATAAGAAATCAGGGAAGGTGTCTCACTCACATTGACACAGAGGAATAAGGTTCCTCCACACAGAGCGAGGAGCTTTACTCCTTATACATTGATTCTATCAGGTCTCCATACTGCTCATTAATGGATTTTCTTTTAACCTTCATGGTGGGGGTTACCTCGCCGTCCTCGGTATAGAGTTTCTTATCAAGGATCCTGAATTTTCTGATGTTTTCCACCCTGGCAACCTGCTTGTTCACCTTATTGATTTCCTCCTGGATGAGGTTTATCACCTCTTCTGCCCTGGTAAGGGTGGCAAAGGTGGTAAACTGGACCTTTTGATCCTGGGCATATTTCACCACATTTTCTTCATCGATCACTATTATGGCTGAAATATATTTTCTTCTATCTCCAATAACAACAGCATCATTGATATAGGGGGAGAATTTCAGCAGGTTTTCGATATACTGTGGTGCAATGTTCTTACCTCCAGCAGTAATAATCAGGTCTTTTAGCCTGTCAGTTATCTTTAAGTATCCTTCCTCGTCGATCTCCCCGACATCCCCTGTATGAAGCCAGCCGTCAATAAGGGCTTCTTTGGTATGCTCTTCGTCTTTATAATAACCCTTAAAGATTCCTTTATGTCTGACAATGATCTCTCCGCCCTCTCCAATCTTTACATCAGATTCCGGCAGGGCCTTGCCGACTGTGCCTAACTTAAAGTTGTACTCATCAGACATATGGGTAATCCCGGATGTCTCAGTCATGCCGTATCCCTCGCGGATTGGTATTCCAATACTCTGGAAATACTTTAAGATTTCATGAGAGATCGGGGCGGCGCCGGAGAAGCCCAGGCGGGCCCTGTCAAAACCGAGCCTTTCTTTCAGCTTCCAGAAGACAGCAAAGTATGCCAACTTATAACCAATTGTTAATAATAATGGGATCTTTTCCTTGGCAAGCTTTAACTTGTTATACCTTGTTCCAATGCTTACTGCCAGTTTGTAGCCTGTTCTCTTAAACCATGTGGCATCTGCCATCTTTAGGACTATGCCCGAGTAGTATTTCTCCCATATCCTGGGCACTGCATGAAAGATCGTAGGAGAGACGTCTTTCATGTCATTCATTACTGTATCTGTATTTTCCGTAAAGTTCGTTATATGCCCTACGGTAAGGTGCATCATTAGATCAAATATCTGTTCATATACGTGGTTAAGAGGGAGGAATGAGATGGATTCATCCTCCCTTGTAGATCTTGTTATCTTGGCAGCTTGCTTGCCAACCCAAAGATAACCTTCATGGGAAAGCATAGCCCCTTTTGGGGGGCCTGTTGTCCCGGATGTATAGATTATCCCTGCTATATCCTCTGGCTTGCCCTTACTGACCAGGGTATCAAAAAGATCAGGGGTTTCATTGTATATCTTCTTGCCGAGGCTGATAAGCTCATCAAAGCTCATGACCATTGGATCTTTAAAATCCCTGAGGCCTTCCATATCCCATACGATGATCTTTCTTAGTTTGGAAGTTTTTTCTCTAAAGACCAGGGCTTTGTCCAGTTGTTCTTCATCTTCACAGATATATATAACCGAATCCGAATGTCCAACCACGTATTCACATTCTTTAACAGGATTGGTAGTATAGACACCCACAAATGTTGCGCCTATGGACATTACCCCAAGCGCCGAGTATAACCACTCTGGCTTATTCTCACCAATAATAGCCACATGCTCACCCTTTTTCGCGCCAAGGGCATTCAGGCCAAGAGCTACATACCTTACATTTTCTAAATATTGAGCCCAGGTAATATCATGCCAGATACCAAAGTCTTTCATCCTCAGTGCAATCCTTTCGGGCTGCTTTTCGGTTATATTGATCAGGGCCTTAGGCAGAGTATCTGCTTTCATGTTGTCCTCCATTTTCATTTATTAAGTGTAAGAAATCTGGGCCTTTGGGCCAGGTCAGAGTTCAATGGCTTTGCCGGTAAAATCTGATTAGCACTGTTGGAGTAATGGAGTATTGGAGTATTGAAAAAATGATGAATAATTGTCATTGCTCTGTGTGCGCAATCCCGCGCTTGGTGGGATAGCTTTTGAATTTCCATTATTCCATTACTCCAGTACTCCATAAAACTTTTGCGCTGGGGCCGGTTTTTATCTTTTACCGGAATCTAACCTTTCTTCTGTATCTTTTATACCCCTTAACCGAGGTCTCTGTTGGGATGCCTAAGTAAAATTCTTTTACATCCTCATCCTCACGCAGGACCTCTGGTTTGTCAGCGCGAACTATCCTTCCGTTTTCCATCAAAAATGCATAATTGGCATACTTCAAAGCCATGTTTACATTTTGTTCAACTAAAAAGATGGTTACCCCCTCTTTGTTGATGTTTTGTATGATATTAAATATCTGTCTTGTTAATATGGGAGATAGCCCGAGAGATGGCTCATCAAGCATCATCAACCTTGGACGGCTCATCAATGCCCTTCCAATAGCAAGCATCTGTTGTTCACCACCGCTCAGGTATCCGGCCTCATGGTCTTTCCTTTCCTTGAGTATGGGGAAGTGTTTAAATACAT
>JAYEFR010000101.1:0-3412 GCA_034716155.1 Thermodesulfobacteriota bacterium | reverse complement strand
TAAAATAACCTCTCGCATTTCCCCCTCCTAGCTAATAGCTAAATTTTACTAAAATAACGATCGTTGATTTCTGAGAATATATTTCATTTCTCTTTTATTATAGAACTGATTGACTTTACTTCTAATGTCATCCTCCAAAATTTGTTCTTTAGTTAGCCTCTGTTTAGGGAAGAAAGAGGCTGCATACCTTTTGTAATATCGGCTATTGGTATTATACTTCATCAACTTTGCGGGCAATTCAAATGTAAGGCATTTATCTGCAGCCATGCATTTCCCTTTACTCTTAGAGGTATTATCAAATATCTGGCTAAATGTTCCCATTATCAAATCCACAAACTGTGCGAAATGACTTTTAGATGGGTAGTCCCTCTCCCTCTCATGGTCGGAATCTATCTCTATTATCTCTGAATGCTCAAATACTATATCCTCACCCTTAAACAGCGACTTCACTTCTATCTCTTCCATAGGTTGGGTATGGAATTTATCCTCTCTCCTCCTTGACTTCTTATCTGAAAATATATTTTGAACAGATACCTTTTTAAATCCCGCTGTTAAAAAGAACCACTTTATTGCTCCATATAGCCCAATTTGGAAGAAGCGGTTATAAATCCTGAGATCTCTTTGAGGTTTGCTCCACCACGTTTTATCGAGATTTTGGTAATTTACACTAAAGAAGTAAAAATATACCTTCTCGAATAGTGATTGAGCAAACAGATCAATCCATTCCAATGCTAAATGATTTTCAGTCTCCGTGTTATCCAATTCTACGAAGTGTAGCTCTTTCCACCATCCAGTTTTCTGCCTTGCCTCATTCAGCGAATTTAGAACGTCTTTCTCATTCCCAACTGGAATAAAGAGGAGTGAGTGATACAGCCAGTTGTTGGCTACTTCCCTTTCATCATGATAAACACTCACGGTGACTTCTTTCGGAGGGACTTCATTACTCCAAAGGTCTCTTTTCACCCTACCTTTTCCTGAAATCATCCAGTTTCTTAACCTCTCGCTTCTCGTTGCCAAAGATATCAATATAAATAATCATCATTTGGCCATCAAGCTTATTTGAGTCGAAGCGTATTTCGTAATCCTGCTTCTTCAAGTCTTCAGCATAGAAAACATCAGCGAAGTTAAAAACCTCGCCATCATAGCTGTAATCCACCATTATCATAGAAAGTGTTTCCAAGTTCTCATAATGCAGTGGCTTTTTGGAAATGATGTTGCTCTCAAACTTTTCGATTTTGATTACCGCGCCCCTCCCGCTATGCCCTAGACCTACTTGTCCTTTAGGTTCGCCCAGGTAATATTCACATTCAACATCGGGAGCCTGAATGAAATCAAAACCTACTGCATCGACAGTGTTATTAACGTCCATCTCGCTGACTGGCTGCTTGATATGGGTAAAACCCTTCCGGTGCAACTCATCAATAATGGAATAGGGAATTCTCAAGAGGAAATATCTTGTGCTGCCCTTCTCAATATAGTCCTCTAAGAAGATGACACTTGCCGCTGGGGCGATGATGAAAAATCTTCGCCCTATCTTGTCGCCGAGAATAGAATAAAGGTCATCTATGAAGCCTCTATCCAGAACTGCATCCTTATACTTCTGGTAGTTGAAAACGAGAACATCATCTGCTCCCAAATACCCGTCTAATTCTACTCCGGCGATTCGATGTTTCTCATCACGGCACTGGAAAAGCTTCAAAACGAAATCTCGGTATTCCTCCCAGGGAAGCTGCTTCAACTTCTGGTAATCATAAAGTCCAGCGTTGTATAAAGTGAAAGGTTTGGCTTTTAATGGCTTGCCCTTATTGCCAATTTCCTTTCTTAGATTAAGGAGACGCTTTTGCATGGTATAGATTGCTAACTTGCCACAATCAATCATAATCCATCTTCTGCCGAGCTTTTCAGCCACGTCTCCGGTTGTCCCTGAGCCAGCAAAGGCATCAAGTACCAAGTCTCCGGGGCTAGAGGAGGCAAGGATCACTCTTTCCAATAATTGCTCTGAGTTTTCAGTGGGATAATTCCATCTGAAGGAGTAGCCGGGAATATCTGTCCAATTTGAACCCAAGGTTTCCCACTTATTAAGGAAAACAGGCTCTTTCAATTTCTCATCCCACTTTATTAACCCTTTAGACATCGCATTCTCAACTGCTTCTTGACTTAGCACCCATTTCCTTCCATTCGGTGGCTTCAGTTTCTTGCCAAAGAATATCCTCTCAGGACTTGCTTGAACTATGCCAGGAAGGTGCATCCTTACCCATCTAGGATTCCCCTTTTCCTTTCTAAAGCCATGAAATAGATGACCATCAAATGCATAAAGGAAGATTGAATCTGTTGCGGTATGAAATCTACCTGACTCCCCTTTCAGTGTCCTTGTTCTTTTCACAACAATCTCGTTCTTAAAGTTATTCTTGCTAAAAACCTCATCCATTATCGCCTTGAGATAATGCCCAAAATGATAATCTGTTCTCACACAAATACTGCCGTCATCAGCCAAGATTTCCTTTAGAAATACCAATCTTTTCCTAAGAAACTCTATGAACTTGGCACCTTGCAATTTAGCTGAATACGCTGGAGCATCGCTCCTGGCATCATAAATATCTCCTGTGCCAAAGGGAGGGTCTATATAGATTAGCCTGACCTTGCCTTTGATTTCAGGGTCGTTCATCAATGTCTTCAACACCTGCAAGTTATCTCCAAAGATGAGCTTGTTTGTCCAGCCATCGCCATTGCTGCCAAAGGTTTTTACTGGTTGCAGGGGCACTGCGAATGTATCTGCCAGAATGTCCTCTTCTCGTTCTTTGTCGGCATAGGTAAGCTCGTATTCCTTCTTTGTCTCAAAGGGGATTACATAGCGATAGCTATCGGGCAAAGGCTTGCCTGCTTTCAAGCTTTGAGTGATGAATTCAATTTCGCTCTCGCTTAGCTGCACCATGGTAGCCTCCATCTGAAATGACAGCGGAGTTCATTCCGCTGTCTGTCCCTCTATGCCTCTAATCACATTCAAATTTGGAAAGGGGTGCGGTATCCTTTTCCCTCATTGCTCTTATCAAGAATAATATGTCCATAGCACCTGGTTGTCAATCTCCCGGGCGAAACCCGCCTGTCACCCTGGACATGCAGCGGCAAAGCAGTATACTATAGCCTTCAGGCAGCGCCAATTAGCTTATCAGCCACGAGGGAATACCATTGCCATCACTTAGAAGAACCAGAGACAGACTATTTTATGGCTGGGTAATACTGGCAGCCCTTCTCATTATTAACACCGTTACCCAGGGTTTATCCAATTCGTTCGGGGTATTCTTTAAGTCCCTGGAGGGCGAGTTTGGCTTAACTCGAATGGCGACCTCAGGGGTATTCTCCACCCACATGGCGCTCGGCTGTGTAGTTTCAATTATTGGCGGCTGGGCCCTGG
>JAYEFR010000100.1:0-3415 GCA_034716155.1 Thermodesulfobacteriota bacterium | reverse complement strand
TGACCCCTGATCCCCGACCCCCTGTTTTCATATACCCTCCATGTCCTTTTCAGACACAACGAATTATGAAGATATTCTCGGGATGGAGGTTCTTTCGCTTATCTATTTAGAACTCATACTTAAGATGCCAAGGTATATGCTTTCAACAAGCTGCTCTTCCCTTAACTGGTCCCCCCATAGCGCCGGCCTAACCCCCCTAAACCGCCCTTCCAAAAAGGTCTCTAATACCTTCATGGAATCTTCAGGAGAGATCCTTCCCATTTCCTGCATTATCCCCAATGCCCTGTACGTACAAAATCCTCCCTGACATGGTCCCATCCCAAGACGTGTCCTGTGCTGTATATCCTCCATATACTTACTACCTATCCTGTTTATAACGCCTTCAACATCCTTTCTTGTCACAAGCTCACATTCGCACACAATATCATCCATATCCTTTAATCTTTTTGATAATGGGTATCCTGTAAGCTCTTCCTGCCCGCCGAGTGGGGTCTGGGCTGTTGTACATGGGACCTTTTTATCAAACCTTGTCATAATGATGTCAACCATTCTTTCCGACATCAATCTATATGTAGATAACTTCCCCCCGATTATGCTGAAAAGTCCATTATTATGATCTGTAATCCTAAAACCTCTGGATATAGCCCTGGTATCTTCCACCCCGGATGCAAATAGGGGTCGGACTCCACAATAGGCCCTTATCATTCTGGTAGATCCAAATTCAGGTATCATATGGTCTACCTCTGTAGCAATAGTATCTATCTCATGGGATTCTACCTTTATATTGTCCGGATCCTTCACGCCTATGGATGTAGTCCCAGCCAGACAGACGGCCTCATTAGGGACTATGATATCCCCGTCAGACGGGGGCCTGAGTCTGTTTATAACCATATTGGTAAGTCTATGGTTTGATACTATAAGGCTCCCTTTAGACAAGGTTATGGGCACACGAGACCCGGCCAGAGTTGCCACTTTATTCCCCCATGCACCGGCGGCATTTACTATAACCTTGCCCCTTATCACCTTTATTTGCGATGTAAAGCGATCCTTTGCCTTTATTCCAACACAGTTCCCCTTTTCTTTTATGATATCTACAACCTCATGATGGATCAAAAACCCTCCGCCTGCCTGTCTTGAGGATGTCGCATTCAACATACACAGCCTAAACGGATCTATAGCGCAATCCGGGACCTTTATGGCCTCCTCTATCACCGGATTAAGCGCGGGCACTAAATCAAGGGCCCTGGAAGGAGATAAAACCTCTGTAGGAATGCCTACATCCTCACAACATTTTAAGAATCTATCTCGGAATCTTTTAGAATCACCAGGAAGCCGTACAAAGAGCCCCTCTGTGGGCTCCACGCATTTTTCAGCGATCCTGCGCAATATAGAATTCTCGGAAATACATTCCCTGGCAGCTTGAGGATCCGTAACTGCATACCTGGCCCCACTATGCAACAGCCCATGACAACTACCGGTAGCACCTGCTGCAAAATCACCTCTCTCTACAAGATAATGCGGTATACCCCTTAGGGCCAAATCTCTTGCTATACCACACCCTGTTGCACCACCTCCGATAATAATGACATCCGTATGTATCATATCTTCCCGAACCCGATCCCCTTTTACGTGCTCACCTTATTATCTTGCTCCACCGTCTGCCTTATCTCATCAAATATAGAAGGGATGGCTGCAGTAACCCTGGCCCAACTGGGTATACAAGGGCTACCCAACGGATCCTTCAAAAACGCCTGCCCGGCTGTGTCCAATCCCTTTGTAAATGTCTCTACAGCCTTTACCTCGCTGTGCCTATCGAAAAAGAGCCCGTTTATGGCAGCATCATCCTCGTATAATCTTACCGCATCTTCGGCAATGCGTTGATATGTAACCTTTAACGCCCTAAACATCCCATCGGAAAATGCTACCCCCTCACCCGCAAGGGTAGAGAACAGGGAGATAGCGATATCTATACACATCTTTAATAAACCCTTTGTCGGGTCGTCATCGGAAAGCTCCTGGTGCTTATGCTCATAGTCTATAGAAAGATCTACCTGACATACACGCCTCTGCGTGCAATTCCTATACACCTCTCCAAGAAGGCCTATCTCAAGACCCCAGGTTGCCGGCATCCTGTTCACCATTGCAAGTCCCGCCTTTATGGCAAATTCACCAGCTAAGGGATATCTAAAAGAATCCAGGTAGTTCAAGTATGGTAAAAAGCCTACAATCCTCTTTAATGCGCGAATCAAAGGGGTCACAAAGAGCCTAGTCACTCTCCCATGGAGCCTGTCTGTTACCCGGGCATAATAGCCCTTGGTATACTCATACTCCATATTGGGCTCTACTAGAGGATATACGAGTCTTGCTAAAAGGGCTCTGTCATAGGTAAGTATATCACAGTCGTGCAAGGCAATTACATCAGTATCCCTGCAAGCAAGCGCATAACCCAGACACATCCATACGTTTCTCCCCTTACCGGATAATACAGTAAGCAGCCCTTCTTCCTTTAATTTGGCATATACGGACTGCATCCTTGGTCCATCATTCCAGATAACCTTTGTATTCTGGGGTAATATTGCAAAAAAATTCAAGGCTCGATTAAATTCATCTTCATTCGCTCTATCCAAACCTACGATTATCCGGTCAATATAGCCTATGTCTATTAATATATTCACTATACGCGGGAGGGCTTCGCCCTCTAATTCGGAATATAAAGACGGCAAGATCAAAGAGACCGGCCTCCATACAGCGCATCTGGTAATCCTTTCTTCCAAACCCTCCAACTCTACCCTGCCAATCTGATGGAGGGTGGAGACAGTACCATTCTGAAAGAAATCACCCACTTACACTCACCTCCTTATCTAATATATCTAACATTACATCATTCCATCCTTGAGGGCCGACTGCAGATGTCCTTATAACCCTGCTCATCATCCCCTCGGGGAGATCCACATAAGAATTGTCTAGTCTGCGTATTAAGATCGGGAGATCAACAACCCTAAATAAAGGGACGTCATTGGGGCTATCCCCTAAGGCTACCGTCTTCCACCTTACACCAGAAAACCGATCTCTATATATCTTTAATATAATTTTTGCTGCCTTGCCCTTATCCACATTGCCTATAATATGATAAAAGCGATTCCCTTTCATGCAAGAAAGGCCAAGACTATTTATGACCTTAATAAATCTTTTAAGATCCTCCTCTTGCCCATCAAAGACAAACGGCTCTGAAAAATCGCGTTTTGTGGCCCTCATGGCAGATTCAATATCCAATCCTGTAAGAGATGCTATCTCCTCTGGTGTCATGTCTGAAAAACCCTTTATTTGAACACCACTTACCCTCTTGGCCTGGGAAATCCCGGACAACACTTCTGAATACGAAGGCCCTAATTGTATAACCTGATAATCATCAAGG
>JAYEFR010000099.1:0-17418 GCA_034716155.1 Thermodesulfobacteriota bacterium | reverse complement strand
TCTTAAAACTATCCCTGAGAAAGTCCTCATCCACGGGAGCGATAAATTTAGTAAAAAAGGCTTCCTTTATCTCTTCCTTATCATAGCCCGTAACACTACATACAAATCTATTACAATCCTTTATATCCCCTCTTGGACTCAGATATAAAATTCCAGCAGGAGATCTATCAAAGAGTTCTTTGAGCCTGGCCTCGACATTTCCCAGGCTACGTTGAAGCTTTTTCCTGTCAGTCACATCTGTTATCACAGCCCATAAGAGATGTCTTTTATGCGCCCTATGCCACTCCCCCAACATGTCTACATATATACGCTGACCTGACTTTGTATTCAGTATAATACTCAATGAAAAAGGTCCCTCCACGGGCCCTTTGGCGTCCATTGTGCATGCAGAAATAAACCCGGCCCTGCTATCTCTTGAGACAAATGCTAAAAAGGGCCTACCCAATATTTCATCGGATTTATACCCTGTAATCTCCCCAACCCCTGGGTTTGTATAAATAATAGTCCCTTTATCCAGGACAACACAGCCATTATTGCCGTCCTCTACAATGGAACTAAAGATATCAACACCAATTTCGTGAGCATTTAACTCATTAAACTCACCAATGTCTGATAGAGCAATCAACATTGTCTCGTCAAGCTTCGTAGCTATCGACTGCAAGGTCAGAAGATTACCATCTTTGGTGGGGAGGGGTATTTTTCCGACGCCATTATCCAAAATCGAGAGAAAATCCGAGTGGTTTTTACTTATAAAATTGCTTATCTCTGCCTCACTGACACCTAACTTGGAAACCAACTTTTTGCTTATGCACTTAGTCTTAGATCCATCTAATACTATAATATAAGGCGATATGGTCTTACAAGCTGAACCTATATCAATGTCCATACCTTATTCGTATCCTCAATAATCTCTCCGGATAGCTTCATATCAAATAAGACCTTTTCTACCTCAGGGATTGCAAACTCGACATCCATGGAATACTCCAAAATCCGGATAATCTCCTCAATAGTGGCCCCACCCGTAAGTTGTAATACCTTTTCCACAAATGCCACCAGGTCTTCATGTTTAGACCATGGGAAGAAAACCCAGCGCCATTCATCCATTACCTTAGGACAGTAATTCGGTATAAACCGACTATCGGATTTCCTTACTAAAACAGCTATCTTTATATCTCCCACCTTATCAGTAAGGTATCTTTTTACCTCCACCATGGTATCGCCCTCATCACAGATATCATCAACTACGAGCACTCGTTTGTCCTGAAGATCGACATCCGGCAGTGGGTATATCAAGAAAGACTTTTCAGTTAATCCCTTTTTACTATCCCAATGCCCCATTTGTATGGTACAGACATATTTCTCCTGCAAATAATCCGCAAGAATCCTTGCAGGGGCAAGGCCTCCACGAGCCACGCCAATAATCACGTCAGGATTATAAGAAGCAGAGGAAATCGACATAAAGATATCCCATACAAGATCTTCCACATCCTCCCAGGAAAGCCTTGTGGCCTTAGGAAATTTGCTTTTAAGTATATTTAAATCGTACTTCTTCCCGACCATAAGCATCACCCCGTATTCTATCTGTCGGTAGTCATTTTTCTTCTCTTTAATTCTTTATAATATACCCCACTAAACGGTTTGAATACAAGGGTAATATTTAAGTACAGCTATTAGCGTTCCCACCCCAGGCGGATTCAGCTGTCAGTAAAGCCCCCGTCTACAAGGCGGGGCATTTAAGAATATTTTTCGTAAAATAGATAAAAAATACTCTGAAAACAACTAACATTCACACATTGATCTTGTTGTTATTGCTGAGAGTTGTGTGCTGGTGGCTTTTTTATGCAAGATGCGGTAACTCCCGTACAACAAATAACCGACATTGCCGATATTAAGGCCTTTATTTCGTAATCACCCTAAATTTCGGGAGATTTAATCTGCCGCCTAACGTAAACTTTATCTTACCCTGCTTGAGCCGGCTATGTTCAGGTAATACTGCCATAATACTATCAGGTAATGTCATTTCTCCTCTTAGATTCAATCTTGAAGAGAATAAATTTTTGCTAAGCATTACTCTTCCCTTTATGGTGCCTGATAAATCTGGCCCTTCCATACTTGCTTTATCTATACTCAGAAGGCCTTTTTTCATGTGGGCATCTATATTAAGCGTGCTAAATGAGATCACATTAAAAGGAAGCATTGGTATGGAAACCGGGAATGCCCCATCCTTAAATATGAGACCAATTTTTCCATCACCTTTGTACAAACTTTTTGGTAGTCCTTCAAATTCAAGCCCTCCTGTAACATGACCCTTGGCATTATCCAAACCCAGAAAGGTCTTAACAAACCCTGAGATATCTATATTGTCTATATTGCCACCAACAGCAATTGTCTCGCCAAGGCTACGAATAGATGTCTTAAAGAAGCCATCTATCTTGCCTTGACCCGATAGGGCATTCACACTTATATCCAGTTTCCCTCTGATCAGGCCCAACAACTCAGGCCTTAGAACAATTTTATTAAACACCAGGCTCTTGTCTATTTCTACGCCCCCCATAGAAACCCCAATGGGAAGTATGGGTTTGAGGCTATCTATAGAGATGCCCACACCGATATATTCACTAAGGAAGCTTTCTATTTTAGGACTTATCATATCGTATGGGAATCTAAGATAGAGAAATATCAAAAGACAAAAGATAGCATAGATTACAAGGCCAGACTTTATCCAGATAGAGTATTTTTCTTCACTAACGCCCATACAATGCCACCTGAAATGTAATATCGATAGACTTATCCGTGCTTATACGCCTTAGATTCAATCTCCTTATTTTAACAGGATACGGAGAGGAATCTATACGATATAATAAACGGATAAGATCATTTAGGCCTATTCCTTTTATCTTTACCTCTATTGACTCATGAATAGAATCCCGAGAAGCCTCGAGAGGTTTCATGCGTTCTATATGTTCCTTGATTCCCAACTCTAGGGCAAGTTGCTCGAAAAATCCAAAAAGGGTGAAATCCTTATATTTATTTTGTGCATCCCTTTTAGCTACCTTCTGCAAAGATTTTATCTTTTCCGCCAGGGTATAGACCTGCCTTAAATGAGCGTCTTCTTGTCTTATGCTCTCCTCCAGGGTAGCCCTGCTTTTTACAAGAGGCATTATAACCCCGGTTATGAGTATAAAGATCCCGATAAGCACCCCGCCTGAGATCAAAAACAGCCTTTCTCTTCTGGCAAGCTTCATATGCTTCCCTTTTTACATATAAGTTTAAACCTTACGCTCTGATCGACCTTGTCCACATTTGCCGACACAATCTTTACATCAGAGATATATTTAATCTTAGATAAGGCTATCTTTATCTTATCTACATTATTATAAGAATCTGTCTTCCCTGAGAGTGTCATTCCGCCCTGATCTATAGTAACGGCATCTATGACCACCTTAATATCACCAGGAATATTCACACTTATTGCACGTATAATATTTAAAGGGGTATCCTGGCCTTGGGTACTACCCACCCCTATATCTTTTGATAACTGTTCAATATATTGTTCCATCTGCTTTACTGGAACCACTATTGGCGTACTACTGGGCATAACCGTTTCAAATTCCTTATGTATCTGAGCCTCAAGGTTATCCTTAATCACCCCTTTGAGATGCACATCCAGGGCAAGACCGCCAATCCATATTAAAAACAAGGCTATACACACCTTTGCCAAGAGCCCGACATAGCCTTTGATCTTCTCCATCTTTTTAGTAAATGCAAGATCCCCCTGACGAAAATCTGTCGAATCTTTACTATCTGTTCCTCTGAAGGCCAATGATACAGCCATAAAAGAATCAAGGAGCTCTTCGACAGACCCATCAAATACTACATCCGTCGTGGCGGGCAGCTCCATATTAATTGTAAGGGTATCCTCAAAACATTTTGGAAGGTCTTTAATAAACCTTGCATAACCAGTCAAGATCAATACATATCCTTCAAGTTTTTCATCTAAACGAGACAGCGCGAGCCCTATCTCCCTTACTATCTCCATAGCACCGGCACCACCATCGATGACCTCTTCCTTGGTGGCAATATCCGCTACGCTACTACCCCTTAAGATCTCTCGTGCTATTACATCAAACCCGATAGGAAACCCATCTATAAGCCTTACATTGTTACCATGGAATACTGCAACAGATGTATCCCCCATGCCTATATGCACTACTACATACCTTGTATCAGAGGTAAGCTCAAAGAGGTTTCTCGCACCTGCTATCATACTGGCGGCAGAAGAATCAACCAGCTCAGGATCCAGGCCGGCATTGTTCAATTCAGTGATACGCATCTGTACGGGCGGGGTATGTGTGGCCATACAGTTTAAGACAGTTTGACCCGCATCATCTTTACCTGTAACTACAAAATCAAATATAAGCTCACCCTCTCCTGTAGGCAGCAGTGTTTCTATCTCAGGGCCAATAGTTGCAGAAACCTTTTTCCTGTCGCCAAATGGCCTCCTTATAGATCTGTACATTACATCCTTCTCAGGGAGACTCACCACGCATGTATCAGCATCCAGACCTATTTCATCCATGAGAAATCTGATATCTTCAGACACTAGTCTCTTGGGGGCGCCATCCTCATTATGCTCACGCCTGTATTTTATAAGTCTTTTTATCGTGAGCTCTGTGATAGATGAAGATAACACACATAGATGTATGAATATATCATCCCAATATATACCTACTGTCTGCCTAGCCATATTCTAGCCCTTAATAAATTCTATAATACATTGTTTGAACCTTGATTCCCTTACTTTCTATCTTCCGCTCCAGTACAGCCTTAAGGTTCAATTCGGCCCCAGAGGGCATAGTGCCCTTCACATCTACCAGGAAACGGGAGCTAATGATAGTTATAATATCTTTAATCTTTGCCATCTCCGCATAGGCCTCGGGCTGATCTTTTTCAGAGACATTAAAATCTATACCCTCAATACAGCTATAGATATCCTTTTCAGACGTGAGAGGTCTGCAATTCATAATACTATCCACAACATCTTCATTGATAAACTCCGATAGACTCAATAAAACCTCTCTTGACGCCGTATTTATATTGATCTTCCCCCCTGTGCCGACCGTTACATAATTACGTATAGCATTATAATACTCACAGTAAATCTTATATTCATCATCACTCTTACTAATTCCCTTAAAAACCAGTAGAACCTCTTCCGGCGTATCCATTGGCCCATCCTTGCATTCATACGGGGGTTCCTGTCTCTGATAGTAGTCATCTTCAGCGCCACCAAATCCAGTCGGATTGTCATCGGTATCAATCCAGTCCACTATGGCATCTATTAGATCGCTCAATTCATCCTCACCTATATCTATCTCCGGAATATTACGAAAAAGCCTCTTTAGCTGCGCAATCCTAAACTCATCCCTTTGTCCGTCTTTTGTCACCAGACTATTGAAATCCATCTTTGAACACTCATCGGTTAATGTGCCGGTAAAGCTTGGCCCACCAAGAAAGGTAGCTGCAAACATAGCGTATTCAGAGAAATTTGCCCAATCTTCATCCAGGGAATCATAACTGGGATCATCTTCCTTCAATAATACCTTGGCTGCTTCGATGCCTGCCTTTGTCAGGTAATATGCCTGGGTAGTGTCCCTGAAATTATATGCCATTTCTATATCTGTTACCTGATTAGAGCTGAATTCTAATACCATCACAGTAAATAGTGCCACGATACTGAGTACCAGCACCAAAACAACACCTTTAGAATCCTTGACGATATTTATTATCATAAAGCTTAAGCCTTTAATCTTTCACCTTTAATCTTTAATCTCTTACCTCTTACCTTCAGCCTTTTTTTATCTCTATCTTTTCCCCGCCCAGGGGCAAAAATGCAACGCCTGTAAAGGGCAACTCCTCCTCAGCGCACCTAAATGTAAGTGTAACCTTTACCTGCCTTGGCAGGTATAACTTCTCATAGAGATCCCAATGATCCCATTCTTTAGTCCCTTTACCTATATATACTATATTCATGCCAGTGAGCCCCTCTGCTACTTCCATGACATTGCCGCCATTGGTGATATCATTATCAGGCATAGAGTCTTCTCGCCTCATCAAGAAAAATATCTCTTCTTTATCCTCGTTTTCCTTTAAGTAATAACCTATCTCACATACCCCCCCGAACATAGAGCCAATGCCTATGTTTGCAGCAGACGTAAGGGAGATACTATCATTATCTATTCCATCGTATTCATCATCTTTACCAATAAACCCATACATTTCGGACCTGTCTTCAGAAATCTCCCCATCAGGTATATATGCACAGCTTATATCCTTTATCATTCGATCCATGGCAATCCTGGCTATTTGATAGACTTCTCTTTGCGTATCTACAGAATCGATTATCTTATGAGAATTAAAAAATGTAGTATTTACTATGGTTATAACTATTGCCCCAATAGCTATAGCGAGCAAAATTTCCATAAGGGTAAACCCCTTATCTGATCGAGAGAAATGTAATAAATTCCGTCTCAAACCCATTCTTCCCATCTCCCCAAAGTACAGTTACAGTATACTTCAGATACCCTGCCATAGGGGTTGGTTCTATGATTTCGCTATAGGTATACCCTTCAAAGTCATCACCAAAATCACCCTTACTTTCACCCTGACCTATAGACTGCGGGTCTACTGTGACCTGGGCTATGCGTTGCCCGGCAAGTAAGGTAGACGTGGTGATAAACTTGGACCTTAGGGCCATATCTATGCCTTGATTTTCTGCCTTTAATAACCAGACAAAGGTGATACTCAGGATCGTAACCGCTATCAAGACCTCTAAAAGGGTAAACCCTTTTCTACCCATATGTTATCTCCACATAATGATCATAAACCTTTAAAAGCCCGGAAAAAGGTTTTATTACAAGGGTATATATATTCCCATATGAGTCTCCAAGATAGATAACCCCCTGCTCTATAATACCTTCAGGTGTTATTGTAAGATCCATCTCTCCTTGTTCCTTCTTGGACTGATACGCACTCTTTATACCAGTTAATATAATACCTTTAGGTAAAATCATTTCTTTTATCATCTCAGGGGTCTCACCTGATGATTCAACCTTAGGATATATCCCTATCCTTGAGTCGGATATATCAAATCGCATAAAATATTTTTCATGTCCTTTTATGGCCAAAGATCTTCCATAACGAATCATAGCAGATATATCTCTGACCCCCTCATCCATGCTTGAGGCAAACAATGTATTCTGGATACGCGGGCCCACATATCCTAAGGTAATTCCGATAATTACTATTACGATAAGCAGTTCAAGTAAGGTAAAGCCCTTCACACAAGATTCCCCAGGGCTCAGGAATAAACGCCCGGGATATTCTCTTCTGATCCCTGCACCCTGATCCCTGCACCCTGATCCCTGTAAACTGCTGTTCTTATCCCTGAGTATCAACTTCCCAATTGCCTATGTCCATATCTTTACCTTCACCACCCGGCCTGCCGTCAGCTCCATATGAAAACAGATCGAAATCATCCTGGTTGTGTATACCTGGACACAAGTAGACGAATTCCCCTCCCCATGGGTCTTTGGGCAGCGTTGATTTCTCCAGATATCCGCCTTGCCTCCAATGAGTGGGAATATTACCTACAGCAGGACTTTCCACCAAGGCCCTTAATCCCTGTTCAGTAGACGGATAGTCGCCACTGTCTAATTTGTACATCTTGAGTGCACTTTCTAATGCCTGAATCTGTATCTGTGCCTGCGTTCTCCTGGCCTCTTCCGGTCTGCCCATAATCCTTGTGCCCACATACGTGGCGAGTATACCTAAGATAACGATAACCACCAATAATTCTATCAGTGTAAAACCTTTACTACCCATAAAACAATCCCCCTATCTTATGATTTGGCTCATCTCCAACATAGGGAAAAGTATAGCCATAACCACAAATCCTACAGTAACCCCCATAATAAGTATCATTGCGGGCTCTAACACAGACGTAAAGGTAGCTACAGATGTATCCACATCCTCCTCATAGGCATCCGCGGCCCTTAAAAGCATGTCCTCTAGTCTGCCGCTTTTTTCACCCACAGCGATCATATGTATAATAACAGGAGGGAAGACGCCTGATTTCTTTAATGGCGCAGCTATGCTAGATCCATCCATAATCGCAGAAGTGGCATCTGTAATGGATGCCTCCATAACCTTGTTTTGTACCACAGTCTTTACTATATTCATTGCCTCCAATATAGGCACTCCTGATGCCAACAATGTCCCCAATGTCCTTGCAAACCTGGCTACACCTACCTTCCGATATATCGAACCGAAGACGGGCATATTCATCCGCCACCTATCATATCTCAAGGCACCCTTCTTGGTAGCCTTCCATCTCATGACTAGATAACCCACAACTATAATTGCTATTGCTATCAAGTACCAGGTTTTACCAAGTATATCACTTACACCAATAAGTATGCGTGTAGGTAAAGGCAGCACCTGATTCATGGTCTCAAACATACTTACCACCTTGGGTACTACTGCGGCAAGGAGATAGGTAAGCACTGTTATACACACTACAAAAAGCAATATCGGATAAACAAGGGCAGCACTTATCCTGGATCTAAGACGGTGCTGTCCTTCCAAAAACTCCGCAAGCCTGAGCAAAACCACATCGAGTGCACCACTTGCCTCTCCGGAACGTACCATATTTATATATAGATCAGGGAATATCCTCCTGTGCTGAGCCAGGGCATCTGCCAGGGACAACCCTTCATTTACAGCCTCCCTTACCTGAACTGTGATCTTTTTCAGTAACGGATTCTCTATCTGTTCATACAAGGCGCTCAAGGCATCTACAAGTGGTATGGATGCAGCAACCAAGGTGGAGAGCTGTCTTGTCATAACGGTTACATCCTCTGTCTTCACCCTCCCAACAATATCCTTCAAAGATGAGCCCCTTAGAGTGAATGCCTCTCCAGAGGGGAGTTCCTCTAAGATGCTACTGACAAATATACCCTGAGAGCGAAGTTTCAGATTTGCCTCCCTTAAAGAGGCTGCATCGATCATCCCCTTGGTCTCTTTGCCCTTATCAGTGTAACCGATCCAGGTGTATACAGCCAAATTAAGCCCTCTTACTTGGTTTCCTTAGTTTCCTCTTTTTTATCTCTTTTATCTTTTTCTTCACGCGCCTTAGCAGATGCAAAGTAATCCTCATTTATCTCGATATTCACCTTGCTTTTTATATCAGAGCTAAGATCTTCTACGCTCCCTTTTAGTTTGTCATTAACTAATGTCTTTTCAATAGCTGCCTTGACTTTATCCAGATCCTTCACTTTGGCAGGACGCTTATCTTCTGCCTTTATTATATGATAACCATAGGATGTCTTCACTACGTCACTTATATCACCCGTTCCGAGTGCAAAAGCAGCCTTCTCAAAGGCAGGATCCATCCTTCCCCTGGAGATCCACCCCAGATCGCCACCTTTTTTGGCTGAAGGACAGTTAGATCTTTCCTTTGCCAATGCAGCAAAATCTTTACCACCTTTTATCTCCTTCAATACCTCCTCTGCCTCTTCCTTTGTCTTTACCAGTATGTGCCTGACCTTTATCTTTGGCGGGGTAGAAAACTTATCCTTGTGCTCATCATAATACTTGGCTACCTCTTTATCAGTAACCTCTATATTATTACTTACCTCTTCCTCAAGCTCTTTAGCCAGCATCTGATCAATAAGATACTCGATCCTGGTCTTTACATCAGCCCTTTTATCTATTCCACGCCTCTTTGCTTCCCAAGCCAGCATCTTTACATCCACTAATCTCTGTACAATCTCTTTCTTGGCATCAGCAGAGCTATACCTCATCCGATACTGCTGAGGGATCTTCGAAAGGAGCATGTCTATATCCTTTTCAAGGATTACATCGTCGCCTACCTTTGCTAGGATCTCTCCTTCTCCCTCTTGGGTAGCAGTTGCCTTATCGCTACCTTTTAAGAAAGATAGGGATTTCGCTTCCTGATCATTTGAACACCCTATAAGAAACAACATCGCCATGATTGCCATTATAACAAACTGTCTCAAAATATCCTCCTTGAATCTTTATTTTCTTAATAGCCAAACATTGACTATCAATCTTTACTCTAAACCCTTTAAAACCAAAAATAATCCCATTTTAATCATTCTCTTACTTATATTATATCTTATAGTAATGTAAAATCCATAATCATTATCGACATATTTTAATATAAAACATATTATCTTGATATTATACCAATAATCACACCCTCTGAGACCCTTACCGTGGCTTTATCAGAGGTTATTACATTGCTTACACCATACGGAAAGCCCATCTCCATAACTGCATCTTTTATATTATAGGCAAAGCCATCAAGACAGATACCCCCTGCCCTTTCGGTAAGCGGTAAAAAAGAGATTGTGCTTCCTTTCATCTCCTCTATACAATACTTAGAATCAACAAGAAAGATTTTGTGCCTTGAGGTAAGTATGTATGCATTAATCCCATGGATAAGTGCTTTATAGAGCAGATGCACATTAGCAATACTATGATCAAACCTGTCCCCTATGCCTGATAATATCTCTACTTGTTCAGCGCCTCTTTCAATAGCAACATCGAGTGCCAGTCCGGTATCAGTCTCGTCTTTATCTGAACTATATGAGATTATTTTTGCCCCTTTTTCCGATAATATATCGAGTGTCTCCTTAGGGACGGAATCCATATCACCTGTTATTATGTCAGGTATAATACCTGCATCAAGGCAGTACTGTGCACCCTTATCTGCTGCTATTATCATCTCTGAGTTCTGTGCGGATGCCTTTAAGATTTCATCCCCTGGGGGATCCCCTCCACTTACAATCAAGATCATATTGCAGATAAACAACGAATGTCACCTAAAGTCAACACCAATGCCTCTTTTTACAGAACTACAACAACTATGACGGCCAAGACTAAAATTATCCCTCCGGAAGCAATCCATGTAGGGTAGGTAGAGTTCTTGAGCAAAAGGATAGGATTCCAGCTCCTTACAGGCGTGATCCTGCCCTGAGGGGCCTTATACTTTAAAGGGATATCAGAAATACCATCTCCGTCTGTATCATCAAAACCGGCTACATATTCTGTAAAGCCCATCCATTCCTTTAATTCTTGTATACCTGGCTTATCAGGATCGGCATCCACTATAACATCTCTCATGTCCTTAATTGGATTCCCGTGCTTATCCTTAGGGACTATTGTGAGTATACCCCATGTAAAATCACCAATTATCTTCAAAAAAGAGGCATTGTAGATATTACTGCCTACCTTATAAAGTTCCTTATTCTTTGCGGATGTGTCAAGCAATCTATATCCTCTTTCATCGTCTCCAAGATAGATGTCTATTACCCTGTCAAATATGACCCTGTGAGGATTATATCTGAATTTAAGCCCTGAGACCTGCAAGAAATAATCACTGCCCTTTATAGGATAGATGCTGGTTATGACCTCTAGCGCCTTCTTTATCTCAGATGCATTCAGGTAAACGCTTACCAGAGGATAACCCAATGTGTCTTCCCTCATCCCCACGCCCAAAGGCACGGCACGGAAAAGATCACATACAGCAAGCCTGCCGGTTGTCCCCATTAAGATATCGTCTCTTATTACACCATTGGACTCCACGGCTATATCTGTCCTTTGCCCTTTATGGGACACTTCATTGTACTCATATTCATCGATTGCATAGCGAATGGAATCCGCAACCAGATTGCCAAGATTAGAGTCTTGTTCCCTGTTTATAAGGTCAAACCCCGTCTCTGCAATAACCTTATCAAAACAAAGGCCTCCCCCGCTTAGCACATCCTTTGTCACAATATCCTTAGCGCCCTCTACCATTTGCTGGATCTCTTTATCTGCTTTAATTGAATCATCTATTTTGATCAGTCTAGATCTATCTAAACTGACTTTACCTTCTCCAACGCTTAGGTCTAGCACCCCCACATATTGCCCATAACAACCCACCTGAACAACAAGAGTATCACCAACAATGATAGGTTCCTCAACCAGGGTATGCGTATGGCCGCTGATGATAGCATCTATACCCTTTACCTTTTTTGCTAATGTTACATCTTCCCCTGATTTTCCTTTGGGGTCATCTAACCCACTATGGGAGAGGCAAATTACCAGATCCACATCTTTATCATTCCTTAAAATATCCACCATCTTCTTCGCAGTCTCTATCTGATCAGAGAATTTTACAGGGGCTGCAAAAGGAGCCACCTCTGCCGCATCCTTACCCATTAGACCAAATATACCTATCTTTATGCCACCTTTGGACATAACCCTATATGGGGTTACCAAACCCTCATTGAATATTTCCTCTAAGGTATCATCTTCCTTATCTGCCGGATCAAAGACCACATTGGATGAAACAAGGGCAGGGAGACCTCCCTCCTTAGCTGCGGCATTTATTATCCTTGCCAAACCACTTGGGCGCAGATCAAATTCATGATTCCCAATAGTTACAACATCATACCCCACTGTTTTAAGTATCCTTAATTCTACTCCCTCTTGTCTGCCTATCATATGAAATAGAGAGCCCATCATAAAATCCCCGGCATCTAAAACCAAGACGTCCTCTCTGTTTGTTTCTTTTATCTGCTTTATGACAGTTGCTATCCTTGCAATTCCTCCTACAGTCGTATCATCGTGTGTTGTGTATGGGGTATAATCAATATTTGGACCAAACCCTAATAGATGTGAATGTATGTCATTGGTATGTATGATGGTTATTTTGTGATCTCCATTCACATTCCCTGCTGATAGAGCTACGGTAGAAAAAAGAAAGATCCCAAGCGAAACCAGTAAAAATATTATTCCGCCCCTGATAAATGGCTGTCTCATTTGCCTGCCCTCCCCACTATAAATTTAATTATTTTTAAAATACGTCACCTGCCTCTCTAAGCACAGGCAATCCCTTATCCTTTTCCGACACAATTGGACTCTTGGTAGGCCACGGGATCTCAAGATCAGGATCATCCCAGCATATGCCTCCTTCCGCCTCAGGGGTGTAGGGTGCATCAACCTTATAAATGACCTGGGTGTCCTCTTTGGTGGTACAAAAACCGTGGGCAAAACCTTTTGGTGCAAAAAGCATTTTAAAATTAGTTGCTGAGAGCTCGACTGCAAACCACTTCCCATATGTAGCAGATCCCTTCCGCAAGTCTACTATTACATCATAAGCTGCTCCTTCAATCACTCGGATTAGCTTTGCCTGCCCATAGGGTGGGCGTTGGAAATGCAGGCCCCGAAGCACACCTGCATGCCTTGATAACGAATGGTTATCCTGTACAAAATCCACATGTAGCCCTATGGCCTCAAAGACCTTTCTGCTATATGTTTCTAAGAAAAATCCCCTATGATCATTATAAACTACAGGTTCTATCACAAAAGCCCTTTTTAATGGAGACTCAGAAAACTTCATTCCACCTCCCGTTTCTTCATAGTGTATTTAAACTACTTAGCTTAATAATCTTCCAAGTGCTCATCTCTCTTCTCGTAGATGTTAAAACCATTCTGCATTCCTCTTTAAGCTGACGGCTGAGCGATGGAAGGATAAGCTCAAAAACTCCTCATCCCTCCTTACGTGCTGAGAAAAACATCCATCTCCGAAAACCGACACCTGATCCCCGACCCCTATTTTCATATAATCCTTACCATCTACTAACCCTTATGAGCAATAAATATCTCTTTAGTTATACTATCTACCCGGGAGTGGTACCTGGGAGAGATGTGCATAGGGATCACCTTTTTTGCACCTATCATCTGAGCGATCCTCCCTGCCTGGGCTGCGGTGAGATGCCCTTTCTTATATGCCTGATCCTTTAGCTCGTCGAGATAAAATGCCTCTATAAAAAGAATATCCGTACCTGAAGCAACATCCATTATTTTCTCTAAATTATCCCTTGAATATCTGATATCTGTAACATATACGATCTTCTGCCCGGGGGAAACGATTACAATGTCTTTTACAATATCCTCCACCAGGAGATCACAGACGCCAGAAGATGTATCTACCTTCAGGTGCGTATCTATCGCGCCCGTAAGGACCAATTCCTTTAGCATCCCGATCCACGGCCCGGCCAGATATCCCTTTTTTAAAAGCATGTCTCCCTTTATGTTTACATGTAAACGTTCCTTCATAATAAATCCGAGACATGGGGTATTATGCTCTAATATAACGGCCTCTACTGTATATCTTGGTTCCCGGGATATAATATTATCCTCTCTTAAGGCTCTCTTCTCGCCGGCGACATTAAATCCGGTCCTTGCCGAGGTCTTTGAGGTGATGATCGTATCTGCTCTTATTTCATGGATATATACCTCAAGCATATACTCCCCGGTAAGATTCCACGTATATGCATGTAACTTTGATAATACCTTGTCCGTAATCCCCTCAGGACCATATATATGTAAAGGCCTCTGCCTATGAAGAATGACCCTTAAGACATGATCAAAGCCCATAAAATGATCCATATGAGCATGGCTTATAAATATAGCATTGAGCAAGAGGATCTCCCTGTTTGTAAGTACGCTTTTCACTCCGCCGGAGACGGGCAGAGACAAAAAGCGGCCACAGTCAAACATAATAGCGCCTCGCTCGTTTAAGATACGGATATGTACAATAGGATCAAATAAAGGACCATTTACCAGTTTTGGTATAAAAGAAGGTCTCATCTCTACCTCTAAAACACAGAGTCTAAACCAACCAGAAATAAAATACCTGCTACTAAATCATTATCCCATCATCCTGGGACGCAGCAACACCTTTGGCAGTGCTCGGTGCCGGGCCGTATAGATCCTCCTTTTTACCTGCCGCACCCTCTTCCATTATGATTATATGCTTGCTAAGTGGCATAAAACCCTCATCCCTCTCTAAGATATCTGCAGTGTAGAGTCTCTAAATTCATACTATATAAATCGCATAGCTAAAAGACAATCTTTACAAATTTATTGCAAATTCCTTGTCTCTGTGCCCAACAAACCGTAATCACTAATGAATTCTGGAATCCTGATTATGCCGGAACCCTGTCTTCTCCTCGCTCAGGGGAATCGGTTAGTAACAAATAACAGGTACATGGTATCATACAAACCCGCATGTCCTTTTCTGACACAACGAAAGATGAAATGTTACCTGGACATGGATATATATCTATAGTAGGTGGTCAGCCAAATGCATAAAAAGAAAATTTATCACAAGGTTAGAAAGATACCTATTGGTCAGATCCTCTGGAATCTCTTCCTGCTGAGCCTGGGAAGCACTATTTGTGCTGTAGCCATAAATGGCATTATTATACCACATCAATTTATGAGCTGTGGGATAACTGGAGTGTCCCTTATTATCCACTACCTTGTGTCATCTCTGCCTATTGGGCTCCTTTACCTGGTCATTAATATTCCCATCTTCGCGATGGGATGGAAGCTTGTAGGAAAACGCTTTTTCTTCTACAGTATTGCGGGGATGGTCATCTTCTCGGTTGCGCTGAGCTTGATTCAGGTCAGCCTGCCGGTTCAAGATCAAATCTTGAGTGCCCTGCTTGCGGGAATCATCACAGGGACTGGATCAGGGATTATCCTGCGCTCTTTAGGGTCGGCCGGGGGAACGGATATTCTATCGGTTATTCTGCTCAAGAGGTTTTCAATAAGTATAGGCACCACCACATTGGTCTTCAACAGCCTTATCCTGATGGCTGGAGCTATTCTGTTCTCATTAGAAGGTGCTCTGTATTCCATGGTTTACTTTTATGTAACAACAAAGGTCATGGATCTGGTTGTTACAGGGCTGAGTAAGAGAAAGGCTGTTTTCATTATATCCGAGCAGTGGAAGGAAATCTCCCGGGAATTTCTCAGAAAAACCCGGCGCGGGTTAACAATAATCCCGGGCCAGGGTGGATACAAAGGGAGAGAAGAATATATTCTTTATACCATCATAGCGTTCCGTGATTTGCCCCAACTCAAGCAAGTAATCCGCTCTCTTGATCCAGATGCCTTTGTAGTTGTTATGGACACACTTGAAGTTATGGGACAACGCATGGGAAACCAGCCCCACTGGTAAGGCCTACTTTGATCAAGCTGAGCCATCCTGACAGTGAAAACACTTGGTATAGGCAAATATAAATTTAGCCAGCCGCTTTTGGCCAGTATATTCGATGTTCACTCCATCGGCCATGACGGGGCTGTGGTAATCGATGAGAGCCGTGTTGCAAAATTCGGCTGCCATTTGCCGCTCTCCCTTGATGCAAACAAGTTTGCCAGGCTCGGGCTCCGTCATACAGCAGCTTTGGGCCTTTCCGAGAGATGCGATGCCTTATGTATTGTAGTGTCCGAAGAGAGGGGAACGATCACCATCTTCAACGAGGAGCAACTCGAGGTGATTGACAATCCAACTAAACTATCCGTGATCCTTGAGAAATTCTATGAAAAGAAATCTCCTGGTAAAGGGATGCAACCTGTTTCCTATTGGGTGAAAAAAAATACCGTTGAGAAGGCGGTGGCAATCCTTCTTGCTTTAGTCCTATGGGCTACCTTCGGGTATCAGAAAGAATCAGTTCAAAGGGACTTTCTGGTGCCCATAGAGTACCGGAATATATCATCCGAGTGGGAGATTGAGGAGTCCAGGAACAATGAAGCCACAGTTACCCTGATGGGATCATTACAGGCGTTTCAGCTATTTGATCCGGCAACGCTCAAAATATCCGTTGATCTCTCAACCCTCAAGGAAGGCAGGCAGGAGATTGTCCTTGCCAGAGATATGATAAAGGCCCCTTCCAATCTTTCCCTGGTGAGAATTAAGCCCAAAAAGATTCGTATTACTGCTTATAAGCTCCTTTCAATAAAGGTACCTATTCAAGTTGAGACTACCGGATCACTGCCGGCCGGCATGATCCTTAAGGAAAAAGTGGCCACTCCTGATTCAATTACAGTCCTCGCCCCCAGGAAATTGCGTAAAAGTAAGATCATCATACGCACTGAGCCCATTGACCTCTCCAAGATAACAAAGTCAGTAACCCTTGAACCCAAGGTCATCTTCCCCCCTGATATCCGTTTCAAAAATGGCCGAATTCCGTCGGTAAAGGTTACAATCGAGGTTGAACAAAAATCCACGAATCCGAAAAAATAGAAATTCCCACGGACGGAGATAAATAATAAATGAGCCTTTGCGTATACCTATGATCATTTATACTTACTTGGCCTTTCTTGGCGCCAAATGTTATCATACACACATGCCAGGGATAACCTCAAAAGAACTAAAAAAACGCATAGAAATAATAGCAGGGCGCATGGAAAGGTGCGACCTGTGCCCTCGAGAATGTGGGGTAAACCGGTTTAAGGGTGAAAAAGGTGTATGTCTTACAGGAACAAATGCTGTGG
>JAYEFR010000098.1:0-3439 GCA_034716155.1 Thermodesulfobacteriota bacterium | reverse complement strand
GGGAGGCTGTAGAAAGCATGAGCATAGTTGGAAAAAAGAAAGATGGGATGCTTTCCCCCTATCGGTTTGGAGGCCTTGCTCATGAGAAAACTACTGGTTAAACCATCGGCGGCCATAATGAATTAATCCTCTAGTGGCTGCATTGATAGCAAAGATAGTCAAGTTTGTAGTCGTCGCAGTAGCTTTTCTCGCCTACTGTCAGCTCTCTGCCGCAGCTTTGACAGGACACTCCAGTCTTAGGTTTAGGCTGTGATTGACGTTGAGGCTGCCGTCTAGGCTGCTGTTGAGGCTGCCGTCTACCGCCTGTTTTCGGCTGTTTAGACTGGTTTATGATGTTTGTAAGCATATGATGATGCGCTCGTTCAAATACTTTAAGCGTCGTTTCTTCTGTTATATTTGGGCCAAATTTTAATACTAGATCATCTCTGCAATGCTTGTAAAGTGCGGTTGTCGTCTCAGCTATCGCCTGGAGATCCATCTAATTGTCCCCTTTGGTTTCCTTCTGTTCAGGTTCGTTGTATTTCTTCAACACTGTCTCCATCTCGCTTATAATATTGTCTGTAGTGTCTACTACAAACTCATCATCGCTGTTGCATATTTTGATACTCTTACAGTACCAAACGCCCTTAGATGACTGTCCGACTTCAACCTCATGGTAATTAAGCTTCTCGTTCATAATCCACCGCTTCCCCTATAGCGTCTCCATGTAGTCCTCAATCTCTTTAAGGCCCTGCTCGTTCAACATCGCTTCCGGCATGTCGCTATCCTCAGCTCCTTTAACGATCTCGCCCATGAGTTTAGGCTCGATGTCTGTAAGGCTTGGATACTCACGAACCTTCGCTGCAAAACAAAGGGCACGTTTCAGATTCATCATTTAGTCGTCCTCTTTCTCATCTTTTACATTCAACTTTCCCTGCGTGTTTGTCTTACCGATATCAACCGTAATTATGTCTCCTATTTCCAGGGGTAAACCTGTGTTAGCCTCTGCGCTCATAGGATCCTTTGTTTCCATCATGATCTCCAGCTTCTTCTCCAAGATCGGCTTAACCGTCTTGTATTTATATTTCCATCCCTGGCCATCTTCTTCTTTTTTATGAGTGATACTAGCCAGGATAAAATTATGTTCCATTTTTTATCACCTCAAAGGGCGTATACCCGGGGGGGTTTATAAGTGTTGCGCTTAAAAAAAATAAGAGAACAGAATACCCACCAAATAGGCTTCCATTCCCACTGTTTACAATGCTTACTGCGTTATATCGTTTGTGTAAGCAATTCCTAGCGAGGACAAAAAGCCTAATGCGCCAGAAATAGTTGGAGTAGCTGCTGGTAGGAACGTCGGGATCGCATTAACTGCAACCGCTCCTGCAAAGTACATAACAACGCCAAGAACCAATCCATACAAGAATCCCTGGATCAGCCATTTAGGCAATGCTACTTTTGCCATATGCACCTCCTTTTCTGCCATGCCGTCGCAAAATTCATGTATGTTCTTTAACTTTTCGCTATTAACGGCCATCTACACGCCACCCTTACCTGGGGGTTGGAGGCTTAAAATGCTTTTTAGTGGACTTCATCACAAAGCGGATTATCATTAAAACAATCCCCATCGCCGTTCCAAGACCAAGGCCGAAGCCTGCCAGGCCGACAATAATATGACTAATCATCTTTCCTCCTTAGCCAACATCCTGTATATCTACCCCATTTCCTAACGTAATCTTTAACGTCCATCTTTCCACTCCAAACGTCTCTGTAGTCGTGGTATTTTTCAGTAGTACCGTCCTCTATTGCCCTAAGATAGCTTTTAAGTCTGTCTCTCATCTATTCCTCCAGAACCCATATTAATGCTTCCATCTCGCCTAAAAGCTTTATGGATTCATTTATAGATATTGTATTTATGTTTCTTCCACTGATGCGCTCTATTTCCCTATTTATCTCTTTCTTACTTCTCATTTGCCACCTCCTCATGCCGGCCAATAACAATATGATGCCTATTACAATAAGAAACATAACCAGACCAGGCGTTATAGACAGCATCCCAATCCAGCGGCTGCCCGACATACCAAGAACCTGGAAACGTCCGCTCCCCATGTTTGCATACCAACGAATCTAGATTGCTGTAAAGGCTCATTTCCTGGCCTCCCTTTGCTTACGAAGCTCGTCCATTTGAGTATCAATAAGCATCATAAGCTCATCAATGACCTCTTTCTTGCCCTCAAAAAGACCATCCATGTAAGCATCATGGATCTCATTCCCCATTTTTTTGCTCATAAAAACCTCACTCCTCATCTATTACAGGAGCCAACTTATCACCTTTATGGCCCCACGACCAACATAACTGCTTCCTGTATTGAGCTTCTTCCAACGCAATCTGCTCCTCTTTTGACAGATCCGCCCAATTTTGAAACATCTCCTCAGGAGTAACCCACTGGATATTTCTCATTGTTTTTCCACCTTCTCAACCGGAACAATCTTAGCACCATCAGTTGTCAACTTCCCATCTTCTGACGCTTTTTTCTGCTCTTTGGAAGGCTCAACCCCTTGATGAACATTTGTCCAGTAATCAATAATTGCAGTCCTTTTCTTATAGATCTCATTGCTCTTTGCCTCATCCTCAGCTCTCGTGTCCCCAACACCACTAAGAGTATACCAAGCCATCATCTTAATACGATCTCCTTTAATGTTCATGTCCCAAAGCTCCTGTAACCGATGTTTCAACCAGGAAGGAGCCTTATTCATCCCACCAAGACTATGTTTTTCCAGCCAGTTATCTCTCACAAGCTGCGCTAAATGAACATACAAAGTATCTTTATAAATACCAAGCTCCCGCATCATTTCCGCAGGGTAACTGCAGCCTTTCTTCGCAACAAAATCACAAATGATCTTGTTGTAGTTCACACCTTCATCATATTCCTGTGGCGGCCTAAAACCGTCTAATTCTTCTTGCATACTTTTTACCTCACCATACACCGTACGCCTCCTATTTCAAAGACCGTACGCCTAAATACCAAAACGGACACCACCTTATATACATTTCGTCCACCACCTTCAGCCGATGGGTGCCTGGAAAAAGTATAAAGGCCATGCAAAAACTACTATTACACCACCAAAAAACCGCTGATAATGTTCTTATATATATAATTTGTGGTAAAAACTCTCTTATTATACCCCTCAACACACATCTTCTCGACCTATAGGTCTGCATAACAAGGTGGTGGTGTCCGGTAACAAAAAAGGCGTTTTTGCCGTGTGTAAAAACACCGACAACCAATCCAAGCGAAGCGCACACCGTAGGTAACAAGACCAAAAACATCAACCTAAAAAATTAAGCAAAGCGAAGCTGCAGCTTAATTTCTTGCCAGAGGCAAGGCACAATGAAGCGCCGCAGGCGCAAAGCGGCTGCGGTGGCGTCGCCAGTTCACGCTGGCGACGTTCTGCGACC
>JAYEFR010000097.1:0-3447 GCA_034716155.1 Thermodesulfobacteriota bacterium | reverse complement strand
ATGATGTTGGTGGAGCACTTGATGCAATAAAATGGTTACTACCAAATAATCTTACATGAAATCACATAATCGGGATAGGACTCCCCATTACTGAGGAGCCCTCCCACACCACCCGGCATACGGATCGCGTACCAAGGCGGTTCGGCTGATCAGGGGAACTTTAGTTTGACATATTCTTAATTTTTTTAGCAATAGCAGGAAATCTGTTTAAAAAGCACCATGTTTTGAATAGATGCTTTTCTTCAAAACCGGTTAATTTATCTAACTCGTACCCCTTCCAGAAATTTTCGTCTGTGTTACGAAAGGCTATGGGATACAGATTCATTCTGAAAATTTCCGAACCTTTACTTTTCTCTGCAACATCTCTATATTTTCCAACCTTTTCACCAATGATGGCAGAATAAAGCTTTGCCACATTTATCCCGTATGGGTAATCCAAATTTTCCCTTATGTAATATTTATCTTTCAATGGGATATCTCCACCCTTTGATATTTCTTCAGGCAATTCTTTTTTGTAATATTCGTTGAGCTTTTTCTCATATGTCTCGTTATCCCATCTCTTTTCCTTTGCAAATCCCCATTCAATGCCACATATCCATATCTCCGCCTTTGGATTGCCACCATCACACCCAGAATAGGAACATGCCCAATCAACAAGATTATGTGCTAATTCCATAACTCAGTCCTCCTTACATTGTCTTATCATCTTCCCAATATACCTTAAAGGAAAGGCCATCAAGTCTTCGTTTGACTCTTGCTTTTAATTATAATGTCTAAATGACATAACAGACCATTGAGAATAGAATGTCCAAATGCGTAATTTTCAATAATGAACCCAAGGATGTTGCAACGTATCTAAATTGTAGTCAAGTCTTCACCTTTACTTAGCATCTCCTTCGCAATGCCTCGTCTCAGTCTTTTCTGCCATGAGCTATTGCCATCCCCAACTAATACTTATGTCAAAAATGAAACCCTGCCCCCACGATTAAAACCCTATCTTTCTTTTCCTCCCATGCAGATTCTTTATTTCCGCCTCATCCTCAAGGGCCTGGATAAGTGTGTGGTGGCTTAGCGAATCCTCTAAGTAGAAGGAAAACCTGTCCTTTACGGTCTTGAAGTCGCCAGGGGCAAGACCGGTTATCCTCTTCAGCGTCAACAGTGTCTCCTTATCTGCCGGAGCTGAGATTAATGGCGCCAGGAGTTTCCGGTAAAAGGTGACATTCCCCTCAGGCTTGAGAAGGTCAAACCCGATCTTGTAGTTGAACCTTCTTATGGATGCCTCATCAAGCTCTGTTATTCTATTGGTGGTGCAAATCAGGATTCCATTAAACCTCTCCATCTGGGTGAGGAATTCATTGGTAAAGCTGATCTCCCAGGATCGCTGGGCGCGGCCACGGCTGAAGAGCATGGAATCAACCTCATCTATGACCAGAATTGCTTCCTTTGATTCGGCATCAGCAAATGCCCTGCTGATATTTTGCTCTGTGCCGCCAATATACGGATCAAGGATGTCGCTTGCTTTCTTGCAGATGATCTCTCTTTTGAGATGGTCGGCTATGAAACGAGCCAGCTCGCTTTTACCGGTGCCGGGAGGACCGTAAAATAAAAGGTTCATGTGCATCCTTTTATCATCAGAGTACTGAAGGTAATCATCAAACTTTTCAAGCTGACACATCATGGCATCCAGATCTCCTTGTGTATTTAACCCATCCAGGGAATAGTTGCCTTCCAATCTGTGTTTGTCTATGGGCTTCTCGCCACCGTTAAGAAGGGCCATATATGCATCCAGCGCCATGACAACGGCCTTATGTATTTCTTTTTTTGTATGAGCGTCTGTCTCACTGGCTTTTTTTACCGCCATATCTATAGCGCCAGCGCTAAGGTCATAGCATTTTGCAAGGTCTGCGATATCAGTCTGGGGAAAAAAACGTTTGACCTTGTTTCTCCGAAGGATCGACTCCCAGAGGGAGATCCTCTGCTTTTTGTTAAATGGCTTGAAATAGAGACTGTAGGCAAAACGTCTCAACACCGAGTCTTCCACGCCATCTATGGTGTTGGTGATCCAGATGAACCTGGCACCAGGGGTTTCCATGATCTGGTTGAGCCAGCCTTTGTCCTGGGTTTCTCCTCTTATAAGCCATGAGTTCCTGGTATTGAGGAGATTGTCAGCCTCGTCCACCAGGATAAGGGAGCCCTGTTCTGAATTGGTCATGCTAAGACAGGCAAGGATCGCAGCTCTCCGCTGTTCAGTCTTATTTTTTTCTCCGCGTGTGATTTCATAGGCTGGTATGCTCAGTCTCTCAGCTATACCACCAGCATAGCTGGTCTTGCCCGTGCCTGGAGCGCCATAAAGCAGGATATGGGTTGATGTCATGGGTTTGTTTCTCAAGAGATCCAGGATATATTCCGTCTGCTCCTGTGTGATAAAATGACATTCCAGGGGGACAGTATTTCGGGGAATACGTGTGAAAAACTTTTCTGAAAAGGTTCTGTCAAAAGAGTTCTGTATAAAATTCAGGTAATCATCCTCCAACATCAAGGAAATCTTGTCTATCTCAAACATACCGATCCTGGCAAGCGTCCCCTTGAGAACCTTGTCGATCTCCTTTGGGCTCATCTGCAATAGTGTGCAGAGATATTTCCTGCCGCTTAATCTATTGCATTCCAGGTGATCGACGAAAAACCCATCAGCAGAGCTAAATGCTGTTAGAATGAAGACTAAGAAGCAAAACTCAGTTTCACCATCTGTCAAGTGAAACATCTCTTTCAAAGACAGCACATTTTTCTCGATATCAGAGAACCCTTTGTAACTCAGGCCCTCTATTCGCCTGTTTAGCAGCTTAACGATAAAATTGATGAATCTGGACTTAACATTTTGTGACGATCGCCTGAAAAACCTGATAATGATATCAGAGTATTCATCCTTGTCGTCTTGACACTTCAGAAGCGCTTCTTCAAACTCCATCTTTTTGTTGTCTTTTATCCTTGCTGTCACATACGCGATTACCTGCTCCATATCCTCTTTCAAACTCCAATCGAGGATGTCCACAAATTCTTTATCCACCATGGAGTAGGCGCACAATAACCTTTCCAGATAGATTAGACATCTCCTCACTACAAAACGTTCATTTTTATCCTCAATATTGAGGGGCATGCTTCGATGTCGGGACATGGAATGCCTTTGTTTCATGATTTCCTCCCTTTGTTCGTTAAAGTTTTAATATAGAGCGGTTTTTAGAGAAAAGAATTTCTGTTTGTTTCATGATTTTCTCCTTTTTGTTCGATAAAGAAAATACTAGCATAGGGATATTCCATATTACGGAACATCATAAAAAGATTTTGGGAGGCGTTGTATGCCTGAAAAATTAAGCCCTTACAGATCTTACGGCCAGAAACTCATCAGTCTTTTTGCAAGACTTTTGTTTTCAGGAGAAAAACATTCCCTTA
>JAYEFR010000096.1:0-3456 GCA_034716155.1 Thermodesulfobacteriota bacterium | reverse complement strand
TGGCTCTGGCACTACAATCACGAACGACCCAATATGGGACTCGGAGGGATTACCCCTCAACAGAAGTTGGCCATGATGGCCTAAGGTCTACTTTTGAACCCCGCTAAAAATGGGGGGATTACCCTATCATCCTATACTGCTGCTGTTTCTTAGCCCTGACACAGCTTCATTAAGGGTTTTCCTAACTATAAAGACTGCCTTTCTCCGTGGGCAACTCGGAAGGTTAATGTAAGGGAACAAATTAAGGAGGGAATAATTCAGCGTGCAGTCAGATAAGCCCCACCATCGCCATACGCGGCGATGGTGGCACTTCGAAAACGGTTTACTGCGATCGATACATCAAAACACGATGATTACGGGAATCAGAAACTAATACCCCCTGGTCCATGAACTTCACCGCCGCTTTCTTATCCCGCTAGCGCAGGGACACTTCATAACTGATGAAAAATTTAGTATGGGACATGCCTACTTAAAAAACGAGCCACCTCTTTACTAAAAAAGGCGGCTCTCCTTAGAAATTAATATTACCCAGAAAAATTCAATTTAATATTTTTTCAACTTCTGGAGGCTTTCTATATTTTGTAGCCTGCTCAAATCCATATGCAATTTCAATAATTGTTTTTTCATCCCATTTTCTTCCGAGAAATTCAACACCAATAGGCAAAGGTTTCTCATCAGATGTAAAACCTGCCGGCACAACAATCGATGGCTGTGATGTGGTCGATCCAAACTCACAGTTATTTGGTTGAAGTATTCCTGTCGGCTGAGGCGGCGTTCTAACAGGTGGATAAACCAAAGCATCCAAGTTCATCTCATCCATTTTTTCTTCAACGTAAACCCTCATTTCTTCTCTTTTGGAAATCTTTTCCAAGTATACGTTCTCAGGGGTTAATCTTGCTGCAAGCGAAGCCAAAATAATTGTATTAATGAACGGGTGAACATCTCCACTTAGCGATACCTCCGCGGTAGTTTTAACCGGAGCGTCAAACTTTGAAAGATACAAATCGAGGTCATCTGGAAACTCCTCAAGAATAACCATAGTCGATTCGAAATCCGGGAGCCTAACATCATCAACAATTTCTGCCCCCCCCTCTTTCAACTTATTGATTACATTATCAAAGACTGCGTTCACATCTTCATTATTCCCTATAGAATCCTGTCTTCCATAAGACCTTAGCACACCGATTCTTTTTCCCTGAAGTCCATCTTTTCTCAAACTCTCCATATATGAAAATGGCCGCTGCGCAGTTAACGTCTTGGGATCTGAACTATCTGGCTCAGCCATTATGTCCAACAACGTAACCGCATCTTTAACCGTTCTCGCAATAGGGCCAGGTACATCCTGCGAATGACTCAGAGGAATCAACCCATCTTGAGACAACAACCCCACACTCGGCCTAATTCCTACAAGAGACTGGTTTGACGGGGGAAGCCTTATTGAGGCACAAGTGTCAGACCCCGTACCTACAAGCCCAAAATTCAGAGCGACCGCAGCGGCACTACCACCGCTTGATCCTCCTGCATCTTTCTCAGGGTCATATGCATTCCCCACACGTCCAGTTCTGCTATTATAACTTTGGGTAAAAAAAGCAAACTCCGTCATTGTTGTTTTCCCCAATATCAACGAACCCTGCGCTCTTAATTTTGATACTGTAAAAGCATCATCAGGCGGCTGAGATCCCAAAAGAGCCAATGACGAAGATGTAGTAGGAAAGTCATAGGTATCGTAAAGATCTTTCAATAAAACGGGAACACAATGCAGTCGTCCAACGGGACCACCACTAGAATAGCGCCGGTCTAATTCCTTCGCCTGATCACGCCACGTGGGGTTAATAGCAATAATTGATTGGAAAGACTTCCCTTCAGTTGATTCCTTCTTGTCATACATGTCGATACGGCTCAGATAAGCCTCAGCTACATTTTCGCAAGTAGCCGGCTTTCCTGTGTCAGTGATTACCTTTTTATATTTAAATGCATCTTGCAGGTCTGCAATTGTTGCTTCTTCAAGCGTAAATTTTTTGCTTCCGCTTAAGTCCGCTAACTCATTATCTGAATCAGATCCACACCCAGTAATACAACCCGCGATAATTGAACTAAACGTTAAAGTTCGTAGAAGTTTCATTTGCAATCTCCATGAATAGAGTTTGCAATCTATCGCAACCTTCATGCCAAGTTTAAAGCCAGTTTTATGGGAGCAAAGGTCAATATTGGCACCAAAGGTAAACATTTTACCAATTGGTGTTTACTTTTGGTGCATGCAACTTAGCCCTCTCCATTCATTTGCGATGAGCCAAGCCAAGCGATTCAAGTAGCTTGACCAGATTGAGGTGGCCTTGCTGTCACCTTCATTCCGCTCGCAATCTATCTGCAATTCGAGTTCAGGTATCCGAATCAAGTGGCTGAAGGGGCCTTCCAACTCCTCCAGGTTCTAGCTGTGTGGATTTTGAGAGCTTTGGAGAATGGCAAGTTCGGCAAGCCCTGTACCCTGATGGTCACAATTCCCTGATTGCCACGATGAAAAAGCTTCGACCGAAGTGCATTATCATGGAAGCAACAGGCGTGTATTACTTTGATCTGGCGGTGGCTCTGGTTGAGGCCGGCCTGCCCGTGGCAGTGATCCCCCCCAAGAGCACCAAGAACTTCGCCAATATCAAGCTGCAGAACAGCAAGACCGACAGCATAGATGCCGCACTGCTGGCCGAGTACGGCATGCGCATGGAGCCCCGTTTGTGGACACCACCAGATCAGCACCGCCAAGCCCTTCGAAGCCTCGGAAGGCAGATCAACCGCCTGACCGGTAGCCAGACACAGGCAAAGAACCGCCTCCACGCCATGAAGGCCGCGCAATCTACGCCCACGCTGCTCGTTGAAGATGAGCAGGAAGCGATTGAGATGCTTGGTCGACGCATTGAGCGGTTGAAACAGGCTGCGATGACGCTTCTGAGACAATCACCTGAGCTCAAGCGTTTATACCGGCATTTCTGCGCGGCCAAGGGTATCGCGCAGGCAACGGCCCCCGCGTTTCTGGCTGAGCTCCGCGTCTTGCCGGATCACCTGAAATTCGCTCACAGGTCAGCAGTCGTGCCGGGCTGGATATACGCCTGTACCAGTCTAGAAGCAGCGTTCATAAGGCCTCGAATCAGTAAAGCAGGCAACGCGCACATACGCTCAGCGCTGTATATGCCCGCCATGTCAGCCGTGCGCTTTGATCCGAATGCCAAGGCATTTTATGAAACCCTGGTAGCCCGCAGGAAAACCAAACTGCAGGCCCAAGTGGCGGTAATGCGAAATACCTGACGAGTTTGTGGGCCTGCGTTAAAACGGATACCCTGAATCGCCACCAGTTCTCTAGACACTTCTCAGCCGTTCTTGGTGACGCTTTTCATACTCTACCGGTGACAACTGCTCATTAGAACTATGGCGTCGCCGGTTGTTATAGAACATCTCGATATAATC
>JAYEFR010000095.1:0-63804 GCA_034716155.1 Thermodesulfobacteriota bacterium | reverse complement strand
CACCTATGGTACCCTCTCCTCGCTGAAATATCTGCGTGCGCTCCCATATGTGAATGCCAGTTACACCGGGCTGATGGGTCACAGCCTGGGCTCTGAGATGTGCTATACCGTGGCCTTAAAGGATCCAGGTCTTAAGGCCATAGCATTTTCCGGGTTTGGCTACACCGAGGAGGCCACCTTTGACAACCCAAAAAATATGCTGATGATCTTAGGCAAATGGGATGAATATCGCAAACGTATGACCAATACTAAAGACTTTGAAAGCGAATGGATGACATCTGAGCGTACCAGAAAGGTAATTGATCACCCTAATCCTCAGTTTGGTGTCACCTATGGCAATTTTGCTGATGGCACTGCCCGCAGGGTGTTCATGCCCCATACTACCCACGTAAAGGAGTCATTCAGCCGTGAGGCAATAGCCGAGGCATTAGAATGGATGCGCCAAGCGCTAAAGCCCGACACCAGGTACTGGATTTCGCCAGACAAACAGATATGGCCTATAAAAGAATGGGCATGTTTTATCGCCATGCTGGCCTGCTTTGCATCCATTCTGCCCCTGGGCCTGATCCTGCTCGGCGCAGGATTTTTCAAACCGCTCCAGGCAACGGGCATGAAGCGCACATACATTTGCAGCCCCAAAAACTATTTCAAATTCGCCGGCATCAACGGGGTTTTGATGCTCTTCTACCTCCCGATAATCCTGATCCTGTTCGCTTTCCATATATTCGTTGTAAGAATTGACAAGGTATTTCCAATGATGATGGTCAATGGTATAGTGTTCTGGTTTGTGATTACAAATCTGATCGGATTCTTCATCTTTAAATCCTGGTTTAAAAAAGGAGCTTCAAAAGATAACCTAACCCTGACTGACCTGGGCATATCAAGCGATGAGAAAAGGTTTAGATTCAACAGGACAAAGGCAGGCAAGACCATCCTTTTTGGCATCCTGCTATTCGCATATGCCTGTGTACTGGAACACATCCTGGAGGCAATCTTCATCGTTGACTTCAGGTTTATCTTCCCCTTTGCCAGTAACTTCACCCCATACAGATTTTTGATGTTCCTGGAATATTCTCCTTTACTGCTGATCGGATTTATCCAGATGGGCATCCTCCTGCACGGACAGCTGAGACAGCCGGAAAAAGGGGTATTTATGAAGACCTTTGCCAACGATCTGCTATATAACATTCCTGCAATGCTTATTCCTTTATTCATATTGCTGGCGATCCAATATATCCCTCTCTTCACCACGGGATTTATTCCATTTGTAGGCCCCGGGGCATCGCTGGTAGGTTTTATAATTAACCTTGTGCACATCATCATCGTACTTCTCATGGCAATATCAATTTCAACCTGGTTCTACCGGCTGACCGGCAACATCTGCACCGCTGCGATCTTAAATGCCCTGCTGGTGGCATGGATGTTTACCTCTTCGTCTGTAATCGCCCCTGTCCCGGTGAATATCTGAACATAGAGATATAGCTATTAAAGGCGGTTATGAAGATCAAAATTGACTACGGCCGGGCTGGCCTGATGATAAATGTGGGGAAACAGGGTCAGCCCTTGACATTGGACAAAGATAGATACTCGGCTAATCATTCCCTGCAGCGGACTACTAACACAATTTAAGACACGATAACCATATTTGTGTAGGGATATTTGAAATTTGTTAATCGGATTTTAAAGATAATAAACCACAAGAAAAGGGGGTTTTATGCAGACATCATTATACGTCTTACTTGCTCTACTTATGGGGGTTGTATTCTCGATATACCTGCCGATGAATAGCTCTGTATCAAGATATTTGGGGTCTGTGATAACCGCAAACATCACATTCTTCTTGTTGGCACTTGTAACATCGATTTTGATATTTGCGATCTCTGGAAACTTTGGGGCAATTTGCAAGATCAAAAATGTCCCTCCTTATCTGTTTTTAACCGGAGTTGTAAGTGCATTTGCGGTTCTTGGGATAACCTTTCTTATTCCAAAACTCGGAGCAAGAAAGTTCTTTATACTTACAATAACCGGCCAAATAATAGCTGCAATTATTATAAGTCATCTCGGAGTATTGGAATCCCCAAAAGATCCGATCACCTTAAAAAAGATTTTGGGTGCTGTGCTGCTGATGATAGGGGCTATAGTTTCTACTGTTTGAATAATCTGTAGGAAAAATATGGTCAGCCCTTGACATTGGATTGGACAAAATGAAAGACTGCCCTAATCGGTTAGCCCGGGGGGGTCCCCCGCAACTCCCCATTGCCTTCGGCTAATACTTCTGCTAAATTATTAAAACTTTAGCAGGGCTTACCGTATAGGGGGCTTTCACCCCATACGTTCACGCCCATGCCGGGCGTACACCATTGCGTCCAGCCGACGCGTCTAAGGCCGTACGACTGACGCACAACGTTATACCAAAGGAGGAAAAATGCCGGTATTACCAGAAAAAGTAAGTAAAGCATGGGATGAGCGAAAAGTACCCATCATATTTGCCACTGTAGATGAAAATGGAGTTCCAAATGTTATCTATGCTACATGTGTGAATAAATTCAATGAAGATACAATAGTGATCGCGGATAATTTTTTTGACAAAACACGGAAAAATATTCTCGCAGGAAGCAAGGGTTCTATCCTTTTTATTACTAATAAAGACGAGGCTTTTCAAGTTAAAGGGTCTATCGAATACCACAAAGAAGGTGATATTTTTGAGGATATGAAAAAATGGAATCCAAAACAGCATCCAGGTCATGCTGCAGCAGTATTGAAAGTAGAAGAGGTCTATTCAGGCTCCGAAAAACTTTTATAGGTGTACCTGGATTCAACCATTAAGTGCAACACACCTGTGATATATGATTAGTGGTATGCGGGCGGACGAGACGAATAAAACAAATTAAAGCCCATAAATCTCCTCTCTGAATGGATCAGGCATTCCTATCCCTTGAGATTGCTTCGTCGCCCTTTGGCCTCCTCGCAATGACAGCCTGAAATTCATTTAGGATATAATACCTCACTTCTGTGGTGGATCAAAGACTCGCAGAGACGGATCAAATAATTATGCAGATGTCTCTATGCATGAGCAGGTTAGGAGGATGTCCATAAAGTTATACATGAAAACCTAATGAATTTATGTTTTAATTAATATCTTCATAAATATAAGTCTGCAATAGTAATTGCTATATGGCTGGCAAAAAAAGGAGGCGGTTATGAAACAGATCCAAGAGTATAAAAAGTGCTGAAGAGATCCCTGAAGGGGTGATGAGGCCATCAACATTTGGAAAGAAAATGGCTCTTTGCCAGGCCTTTACCTATGCACGTCGCCGGGGCACAAGTGTTGCCATGACATCAGAGGATAATTTCTGCACACCATCCACTGGATTCCACAGGTGGGAAGACATTGCCATAGAAGATTTGATCGAAAGCCAGGCTCGTCAGGGGTGGCACAAAGACATTGAGGCCGAAAAGAAGGGAATCGAGGCCGCGTTTGAGCTATTGGGCGATTATGACATCAAAAATCTACGGGAATACTGCGGGCTTATCTGTTCGCCATTAACAGAGACAGGCTTTATACCGGATTCAGTACTGGTATACGGCGACGGGTTTCAATTAACTCATATCATTCACGCCCTGAGTTATGAATTCAAGCATGTCCCCAACTCCTCTTTCGAGGGCTTTGGAAAGTCATGTATGAAAGGAGGCCTTATCCCATTCATAACACAGAGGCCTCAGATTGTTATACCCGGTATGGGAGACCGGTCGTTTGCAGGCATCTCAGAACATGAGATAGGAATAGGGATGCCTTCATCTTTATTATTTTATGTTATGGACAACATCTTTAAAACAGGCGGCAAAATGAATATGGGTTATCCAATGAAATTTATGATCAATATGGATTTAAATGAAAATTTGACACCTGGTTTTAAATTCATCCGCGAAAAAATGGATAAAAACAAGTAAAGGGAATCAGGGCTTAACCAGGATCTTGATTTCTTTATCCTTGTGATTTGCCAGCATCTCGAAACCATCTGAGACTATCTTATCAAGGGGAATGATATTGGTCACAATCGTCTCCCGCCGAAAAATATTGCAAGGTATGAACATTGATGCTAGTGAAACAGGTGGATTAGTATAACAAGACTTTATCCTTTTTTGTAAGACAGAATGGAAGAACAAAAAGAGAATTCAGATTTTGAGTACGTAGGGTTTTGGGCGCGTGTCGGTGCGGCAATTATCGATTCTGTTTTGGTCGTCGTTATCACGTGGCCAGTCCTTTTCAAGATTTACGGCCAAAAATATCTAAGCGCCCATAATTTCATATCCGGCCCAATGGATTTTGTGCTTACCTGGGTATTCCCCGCAATTGCGATCATTGTCTTTTGGTATTATAAATCGGCGACACCGGGCAAGATGTCTATCTCGGCTAAGATTGTAGATGCCAGAACAGGGGGAAAACCCACTACCACCCAGCTAATTATCCGCTACCTGGGCTACTATATATCCACTATCCCGCTTGGTCTTGGCATCATATGGGTTGCCTTTGATGCCCGCAAACAGGGTTGGCATGACAAGATTGCCAAGACAGTCGTTATCCGGCCAAAGAAACAAAGTTCAAAAGACAAAAAGGGAATAGCCAATCAGGCGCTTATGCCCTAAATATGAAAATGGTCACCGGCATTTGTTTGGATTTATGGTTTACCACAGAGGCCGCAGAGCTCGCAGAGAAAATATTTTTATCCAATCGGAAGCATTCTGGATACTTTTTCATTCTTGACTGTGTCCGGCAGGCGTGCAGATTTACAGGTTTATACTCATTGACACAGAAAGGCAATTTTACTATACGTTTTCAACGAAGAAACAAAGTTCTTATTAATACTTTCTTCAAGAAACCATATTAAACTGTGCTGATGCACTGATTGTGAGGAAAATATGGATACAAGATATGAAAACCTGAAATACCTGTTCCACCCCGGTTCAATAGCCTTTGTTGGCGCCACTGAAACAATGGGGAAGTGGGGTTTTATTATCTTTAATAATCTACTTCGCGGCGGATGGAAAGGGAGACTCTACCCTGTAAACCCTGGACGTGAAAATGTGCTTGGAATAAAGGCCTACCCTTCTGTAAAGGATATCCCGGATGAAATAGACCTGGCTGTATTTACCGTGCCTGCCAGGCATGTGATAGCATCAATTGAAGAATGCGTGGCTAAAGGTGTAAAGGCTGGTCTTGTTATAAGCGCGGGTTTCAAGGAAACGGGCGGGGAAAATGTAGACCTTGAGACTGAACTGGTTGCAAAGGCAAGGGCAGGCAATATGGTACTGGCAGGGCCAAATGGACAGGGTCTATGCTGTGTCAGTGAAAGGCTCTTTCCCTGGATGGCTCAATTTTATCCACGCCCTGGCACAGTAGCTGTGGCATCTCAAAGCGGCAATGTTATGAACATGCTTATTGACGGAGTGGTGAAATCAGGGATGGGGATTGCAAAGGCCGTTTCTTCAGGCAACGAAGCAGACATGAAGATTGAAGATTTTTTCCAGTATTTTACCGATGATCCGGGCATAGATGTCATCATGTCATATATTGAAGGCATGGTAGATGGGACGCGTTTCAAAGAACGCATCGAAAACATTACCCCTAAAAAACCTATTGTAGTGCTCAAGGGGGGACGCACTCATTTTGGGGCATCAGCTGCAAGCTCGCATACAGGGGCAATGGCAGTCAGCGATGATCTCTTCTCGGCAATGTGCAGACAGTATGGCATTATACAGGCCAGAACAATTGATGAAGGAGGCTTCCTTGCCGCATCATTTGTGGGCAGACCCCTCCCAAGGGGAAACAGGACTGCAATCCTCACAGGCGGAGGTGGACTAGGGGTGATTGCATCGGACGGATGCTATGAAGAAGGCCTTAAAATAGTGAAGTTGTCGGATAAAACCCTGGATAAGCTAAAAAAGCTCTTGCCGGATTGGTGGGTGCCCGGAAACCCTGTTGATCTGGTAGCCGGGCTTAACCCGGCAGCTCTCATGCCAATCATGGAAATCCTTATCAAAAGTGAAGAGATTGATTCTCTTATGTTACTGTTTATTGTTCCACCACAATCAAGCTGGGATGCCACCCTTACGGAAAATACAGGAGGGGTTGAGATTCCTGATTGGAAAAAGCTCATCATTGAAAATTACCCTGTCTTCTCAAAAAAACTTCGTAATTTAAGCCATGATTACAATGTACCAATCTATTCTGTCATGAACATAACCGATCAGGAAGGGGTACGCCTTGCTGAAAAGCAGGGAGATAAGCCAATGGCAATCTGCGATAATATCGAAATGACATGTCATGCAGTGGGAGAAATGTATAGGTATTACAAATTCAGGAAGAAAAGAGAGGAATAATAAGGATTATATGTCTAAAGAAAAGGCCGGAAGGCTTTCTTCCGGCCTTTTCTTTAATCTATTGATCCTCTTGAACTTCATCATCGTAATGACGACCTGCCTCCTCGGCCTCTGGCGGGACCTCCGCCTCAATAGAACGATTGATCCCTTTTGCAAGGATGGCGGAGATGATGAAGAGCAGTACAATGGCAATGATAAGGATCAAAACTACCGTCGTTATCCATGTCTGTGCTTCTTTCTCTATTTGTTGGGAAGTCTCTGTTGCCTGTTCATTGAACTTGTCTACGTCTATCCCCATTCCGACCCATCCAAATCCGGCTGGCGCCGGAAAGTCTTTAGAGTAAAACTGTATTGGGGAGTAGGCCACAACCTTGGTATGCCCCCCAAATTTATAGGTCTTGATGCCTGAATGTCCGGCAGCTGCGTCCTTTGCAACCTCCGGCAAGCCAGGATCCATAGAACCAAGTAGATTAAGATTTAAGACCTCTTCCCCTTTCTTAGTCATTTCATCAACAATTTCATCCCTAAGAGGTGGGACTGGAGTTCCATCCTTGTAAAGACCCGCTATATGATAATCATTTGGATGAGAGATAACAAACCCTTGGTTGTCAACCATGTAGGTGTAATTTCCCGTTGATGCATCCGCTTCTAGAATATGACCGGCCTGGGTTGGTATAATTGTGTCAGTAAACTTTGCAAGGTATCTTGCGTCAAGAGCAAGGGTGATGGTCCCTGCAAATCCATCCTTATTAAATAGTGGCGTTGCAAGGCGAATAATACCTTTAAACCGTCCCCCCTTTTCAAAATCAGCCTTGTTTACGTACCAGCCGGTAACACGGGATATATAAACCTCACCTTTGTTGAGGTTTTTTGCCTTTGAAAAATAATCTTCTGATTTGTAAGTGGTGTTCTCGGGGTCTCTGACATTCACCAACTTCGCCTTTGGTTCGACCCTGCCATCAGCTATTTTAATGATTTCCTTCCCTGTCTTGTCTATCAGTGACATTTCCACATATAAGGGTTCAAAAACCTTGACGATATTCCCATTCTTCTTAACCCAGAGGGCCTGCTTATTCTTGTCGATAAACTCTTTATATGCTGCAGCTGTTGTCGGCAGAATTGTTGAAATCAACATATCCCTTTTTCTTTCTTCGATAAAATCGGCAACGTTTTCGGCTACAGCAGTGGCCCGTGTCAGAATTTCTTCCTTGGATTTCCGATCCAAAACAGTAATCGCCCCTCTCTTAGATGTGCCCCCTAATTGAATAATACTGGTGGAGATCAGAAAGACTGTCAGTAATAAGGGGATGACGATAAGCAGGAAAAATACTCTTGCCACCGTGAAAATCCGTTTACCTTCTTTAGTATCCGCCATTGTCTACTCTCCCCTAACTTTTGTTAATTTTGGTGTTAACTACATAATACAATAATTAATTAACAATCAATTAACCAAAAAGAAAGGTCTTGTAGGGATTCATATATAGAAGGATAAGCGAAATAACCAGGGCATATATTGCAATTGACTCTGCCATGGCCATACCAACCATCATGGTCATCATAATCTTTCCCTGAACCCCCGGGTTCCTTCCGACTGCCTCGGATGCTCCGCTTGCAGCCTGACCTATACCTGCGCCAGCGCCGATAGCCCCCAAGCCCATTGCCAATCCAGCTCCGATCATGGCACCCACGGAGAAGATGACCTTTATATAAGAATCATCTGTTGGAATGGCTTCCGCGGCAAACACACCTGGTGAAAATACCAACAAAATCGCTACTACTGCAAGTAGGAATAATAACATCCTTTCAAATTCCCGTAACATCTTTTTTCTCCTTTCCTAGTTAATCTATATCTTAATTAGTACCTGATGGTACACATTAATGTCTTTTTAGAAAATGTACTCGCTCTCACAACTACAATTTATCTCTGCAACAGATATGCCATTTATATCCCAGGAAGAAGCCTTTGCGCTAACACTATATAATCACTTAGTTATCACTTCATTTCCCAACAAGAGATACCCGTACTTGGGGGCAATATCGTTTAACATTTTATTCAATTGGCCTGATAAATTGAACAAAAAGTGAAGCATGAAGATCAAAATATTGGGTAACTCATCGGGTGCTAAAGGTATCACGATGCTAAGACTTATTTTACAATCTCTGCACGTCCCCTTTTTTTATTCCTTGCCCCTCTATTGCCTTCGTACCTTGGACATCTGAACTGTCCACGTTTGAACAGTTATATGATTTTTATTGAAAATTAAGGCTAAGGCCTGTAGTATTAAGACATTAGAATTTCGGGGTGGGATTATATAATCTATTAAGAGATCGTATCTTTTAAGAGGCTAAATAATGAGGGAGATATTAACTGTAGCGACCTACCTGGTTGCCTGGCTTGTTTGCAAGTGGGTTATTGGAATCCAAAGCGGATTGGTTACCCTTCTCGTTTCTTTAGGTGCTGCTATAGCTATTTATGTGTTAATCGCTATTAAAGAATCTGAAGGTAAGAAAAAAAATAAGGCATGATGAACATATTCTTTAAGGCCATGGGTCTCTCCTGTTCGCAAGAGGCCTATGGATAAAAATAAGATCAAGTGATGAAAAAAGGCTATTTCAAAACCAATGTGAGGGTCTCCACCTGGCTGGCGACGTCAGCCGTTGTCATATTGATTATTCTGCTTGCTCTAACCATCAATCATGCACAGGAGAAAGGTATCGTGGAGCAATTCAGCCGACAACAAGCAACCATTGCCAGTGGTGCGGCAGCCGTAATTGAAGACCTCATTATCAGTGCCGAAAAAAGCATGATCATACTATCCAGGCTTCCCGCTGAGGATGGGATAAAGTCCGAAGAAAGCATAAAGACCCTCTATGACACCATGGAAGGAAAGATTCAATTCATTGCAAGACTGAATGAAAAAGGTCTCATCCTGTGTAGTTATCCGCCTTCCCCCTTGAAGAAGATCGCGGGTAAAAACCTTGGGGGGTATTTCTCTTTACAGGAAATAAAAAAAACAAAGGAACCTTATATCAGCAACCTGATCCTGCCGAAAACAGAACAGGATGAAGAGGGGAAACCCCGGATCAACTCGATTGTGATCGCTATCCCTGAACTAAATGCAAAAGGTGAGTTTGCAGGCTTAGTTCTTGCAACACTTTCTCTGAAGTCAATAATGGACCGCTACGTGCGTCAAGTGGGTGAGATTGAATCATCCCGTCCATGGATTATTGATGAGAATGGCGTGTTCATCTCTCATCCAAACCCGGATTTAATTGGAAGTAGTGTGAAACTTATTGCAGCCAATACCGGAGTGTCTCTCAAAAAACTCCTGCTTAAGGGAAAAAAGGGGTATGGAGAATATGTATTAAGGAATAACAAAGGGAAGGCCCAAAAAAGTATTATTGCCTATGCCCCGATTCATGTGGGCTCAAATATATGGTCTGTTGCCATCGCTACCCCCTATAATACGGTTATTGCACTGATTAGGAAGGCCTTTGTAAGCATTATTCTAGGGGCCGCCGGCCTTATTGTAGCAGTCATCATCACGGGTATGGCAATTGCCCATTCAGGTGTGAGGCGATTGCGCCGTAAAGAAGAGCTTAAAAGGCTCAAGGAAAGAGACGACTGGAAAGGAAAGCTCCTCAGAGAGAAAAAAACCGTTGAGGGAATTACCGAAGGTTCTCCCGTGCCCACATTCGTTATTAACAGAGAACACAAGGTCACTTTCTGGAATAAGGCATGCGCTGAACTGACAGGTTATGATGTAAAAGATATGATCGCTACAGACAATCATTATAAACCGTTTTACAGTGAAAAACGTCCACTTATTGCCGACATTATCATTGATTACGATATTGAAGACCTTATAAAATATTATGGCGCCAAGAGGGTAAAAAGATCGGAAACACTAGAAGGTGCCTATGAAGCGAGGGATTTTTTTAAGAATCTGGGAGGAAAAGACCGTTATCTCTATTTCTTAGCTGCCCCGATCTATGATGAGAAGGGTGAGATAATATCAGCCATTGAGACCATTCAGGATGTGTCAAAAGAACACGAAATGGCCCATAATTTAAGGGAATATGCCGAGACACTCAAAAATGAGCTGGCGGAGAATATCAATCTCAGAAAAGAGATAGAAGGACTCTACAATTATCTCCAGTCTATTGTTGACAGCCTGCCGGATAAGATATTTGATCTTAGCAGTGACGGGATCATCAATTATGTGAGTAAGGATATGAAAAGAGAAGGGGTGGTCTCCAAGGGGATCAAGGGCAAACACTTCACAGAGTTCGCTGACCCTGAAAACAGAGAACTTGTTCTAAGAAAATGGGCGGATGCGAAGAAAGGCATATTTTTGCCCTGGGAGCTTGAAGCAACGGCGCGGGATGGCTCAAGAAGAAGCTTATTAATAACCCCGTGCCCTGTAAAAGGGGCAGACCGTTATGTCCTTGTCCAGCGGGATATTACAGAGTTTAAGAGCTTAGAAAAAAAGTATTACGAGAGCCAGAAACTTGCTGCAGTCGGACAGTTGTCTGCAGGTATTGCCCACGAGGTGAGAAACCCTTTATCTTCCATCAAGATGAGCCTAAAAATTTTAGAAAAACGCATACAGCCAGCAGGCAATGATTTGAAAAGATTTAAGATCGCCCAAAGAGAGGTCGAGCACCTCGAAAAAATCGTCAATGATATCCTCATTTTTGCCAAGCCTGCAGAACCCCAAAAGGCATCTTCTAATATAAAAAAGATTCTTGAACATGCCTTTGCACTGGTGGAAAAATCAATATTAGATAAACATATCCATGTCCAGACAAGATTTGAGGAAGATATGCCGACTATCGAGGTTGATTCCGCGATGTTGGAACATGCATTTTTAAACATCTATCGCAATGCCATTGATGCCATGAACACAGGAGGAAACCTTTTGATATCCACGAACCGGGCCAGCCATGAATCAATAATAATTGAGATTGAGGATAATGGGTGCGGTATAGATAAGAAAGACCTGCCGCATCTGTTCAACCCGTTCTTTACCAGAAAAAGGTATGGTACCGGCCTGGGGCTCTCGCAGGTCAAAAAGATCATAGAACAGCATGGGGGTATGATAGAGATCTTAAGTGTTAAGGGAGAGGGGACAAAGTTTATAGTAACTCTTCCAATAAGCCAGCAAGATATGAAGGTACATACGGCCATGAGCGAATAACACATGGCTGCCATCTTATATTGAGGGATACTATTATGTCAAAAATCCTTGTTATCGATGATGACAGTTCTATTTGCGAAACACTTGATCTCTATCTTACTGAAGAAGGATATAAGGTATATACCGCCCTGACCGGCACAGACGGTCTAGGAAGGTTTGTTGAAGCATCTCCGGATGTGGTCATACTTGACATCAGGCTTCCCGATGTAGACGGGTTCACCATCCTCGAGGATTTGATAAAAGAGGATGAGAACGTAAAGGTAATAATGATTACCGCCCACCATGATATGGAGTCCACTATCAGGGCTATGAAGGAAGGGGCATTTGACTATATTCATAAGCCTGTGGATATTGATGAACTCGATATAGCAATCAAGAAGGCGATAAATACCATTGAGATGGAAAAGAAGATAGATGGGCTCCTCATGGAGCCCTCACGCGATTTCAAGGTGGGGGATATTATTGGCACCGGAACAGAGATGAGAGAGATATTCAAGACGGTAGGAATCGTTTCTCAAAGCAGGACAACGGTGCTTATCGAGGGTGAGAGCGGAACAGGCAAAGAGCTAATTGCCAAGGTTATCCATAACAACACCGCAAAAAATGAGCCCTATATTGCGGTTAACTGTTCTGCCATTGTAGAAACATTGCTTGAATCGGAACTCTTCGGTCATGAGAAGGGTTCATTTACCGGTGCAATCAGCAGAAAACTGGGCAAGTTCGAACTTGCCCGCTATGGCACTGTCTTTTTAGACGAGATCAGCGAGATGTCCGTAAACCTTCAGGCCAAGCTCCTAAGGGTACTTCAGGAGATGGAGTTTGAAAGGGTTGGCGGCAAAGACAAAGTAAGGGTGAATGCACGCATCATTGCCGCAACTAACAAGGATCTCAAAACCCTGGTAAAAGAAGGCAGATTCAGGGATGACTTGTTTTATCGCCTGAATATCGTATCCATAAAGATACCTCCATTAAGGCAGAGAAAGGAAGATATCAAGCCCCTTATCGATTATCTTCTGGCCAAGATAAATATAGATCTCCACAAGCGAATAGCCGGGATATCCGATGAGGTGATGGATAGCTTTCTTAAGTATAGCTGGCCTGGGAATATCAGAGAGTTGGAAAATCTGCTGGTCAGGGCTGCTGTGGTTGCCAAGGGGCAAATCCTCGGAAAGGGGGACTTCCCTGAACTTCTCGATATCGCCCCCGACGAAGTTGCAAAAGGAGAGCATGGAGAGGACGCACATATGGAATCCGGAAGGTTTACGACCCTTGACGAGGTGGAGGAGAGACATATCAGAAGAGTCATAAGGGAGACCAATAAAAATAAGGGGGAGATCTGTGAAATCCTCGGGATCTCTCGACCCACCTTTGAGAGGAAATTAGAAAGGTACTCGATCCCCTTCGAGAAAGACTGAAAGGCTGTTGACGGTATCCGTAGTCTGTCTGATCAAAAATGTTTTTGGCCATAAGAATGTGCTCATATCTTATCAGTAATTGAACATTTCATTCAATGCCACTAAACGTTTCTTTTAAAAATTTTAGTCTTTTTGATCCTTGATTTTTTTCAGTCCCGTGGGCGACGTGAGAAAATTGTTTTATAATCAATGAGTTATGGGTGTTTTCCATAAATCCGTTCCGCTGGCGACGGATGGCATGATTATTTCATTACTGTAAAGCAGTAGAGCAAATAAAAAAATCAACAAAGGAGGATATAAATTATGAAAAGGACATTTCAAACATTCTTGATGACAGTCTTTGTTATATTAATAACCGCATCATTTGGTTATGCAGAATACATCACTACTGCCGGCGGAAATTTCCCCTACTTTCACCTCGGATGCCTGATCATGGGTGGTCTGATTATCACCTCTTTAAAACACAGATATCCCAAGATATACCTCAGTGAAGCAGTTGGCTCCTTCGCACTTTACACGATCCTTATAGCCCTTTTCACCGCACCGGTTATAGATACCCTCAAAAGCCTAGTAAGCTGAGTGTTTGGAGGATGGGGATCTTTTTCCCCATCCTCCAGGTAAGATAGTATGTAAACTAAGGAGGATAAATAATGATGATCGCACACAAAAGAGACCAGGATAGATTAAACAACTTTCAGATATTTATGGTCAGTGCCTGGGGTTTTACTATCGTTATTTCCTCGCTTTTATTTCTCCTTGTTGGTCGCTGGGTTGATACAAAGTTTAACACAGAACCCCTCTTCATGGCCGGTTTATTGATTCTGGCCGTGTTCCTATGTATCGGAAGATTATATTGGGAGGTGCGTCGGAAGGGCAAAAAGTGCTAGTCTAACCACAACAAAAGGGGACAGATTTATCTTTTTAGATATTTACAGTGATAATGTTGTCGTTGCAGAAATGATTATGCTCAGGCGAAAGAACCAATCTGTCCCCTTCTTTATTCAGTTATTCAGTGTATGACAGCTCTTGTGCCTTTTTTAATTCTCTTATTTCTTCGATTCCCTTGGCGCTGTATCTGTCCGCAATTATCATCCGGATAAGACCTGTGCCCCTATCGCTTGGCGATACCACCATCACTTCGTTTGTCGAGGTCTTTTTGTAATGAGATTTCGGCCCTACCAAGGCTATCTCCATCTCCCTTGAGCCATACTCTGATTTAAGGCGCCTATCATTCAAAACATAGTAATTATCCAGGTTTCTAGCATATAATGAAAATGACCAATACATGCCAGTATCAGGCACGGTTAAATGTATGCGAAGCGGCTCTTTAGACACATCATAGACCAAGCGCGAGAATAAGGAGTCAGGGTTGGCCATGGGTATCTCATCTATGCCTGCCACGTTAATGTCCCTGCAGCATATGGCGTTCAGCTTGCATCTCTCCTTGGCTAACATCCCTTTTTCGACCATACCCTCGATAAGACGTGGAATGGCCCAAAGCGCGATAAGATGTACTACTACAGCTAAAATAAGTATTGCCAATATATCCTGTTTCCAACCTTTCATCTGCATCCCTCCCTGATAATGTCTGGCAGATCAATACTATCGAGACCTTCAATTGCTGAGGGATCAGGGTTATATAGTCTCAGAGCGAGTATCAATCTCCCTTCCCTATCCCCTAAGGGAATCCAGTTTCCCTCCTGGGGCTTCGAAGACAATTTTACTATCCATCGTCCATCCTTATCACTGCTAATGTTGGTCTTGGAATACGAGTATCGTTTCTGATCATTGGGGATAAAGTGAAAGTCTTTGTAGACAGTAACACTCCACCAGCGCGTGCTAAGATCCTTACCCTCAATCCTGTAATTACATCTGCAATCGAGCGGCTGGCCCGTAGAATCATTAAACGCAATGTAATAAACCACCTCGGATGGATCGAGCGCCAATGTTCCAAACAGGGCTACTTTTGCCCTGGTATACGGCCCGGCCTCTATACTTCCGGTGTTCAGACCGGTTTCCCATGGGCCGTTCCTTACTTTCCTCCATGGGCCCTTTTCCTGTATATATATTGATGCAACCAAAGAACCTAGCCCAAGAGCAAAAGCAACTATAATGATTAATAGCCCCTTCCCAATGTATTTAAATACACGTTTCATGATTTTCCTCCTTAATCAAGGGACAGGAATCTTTCTTCTTTGATATCATGTATGATCAAAAGATGGTTATGCGTCAAGATACTGATTGATTTTGATTCATCTAAAAAGAGGCCAAGAGCCAATCTCTTACTATCGTTTAGTATTATCCCCTTTTATTATAAAGTTTTTTCACATATCTTTCGAATAAAGATATGGAGAGTATTGCAGGAAAGGAGAAAATTCGATGGAAAAGGTATATTTTCTTACTGGTGTAACCGGGTTCCTGGGCGCAGAGATATTGAGTCTGCTGGCCATTGATCATGCAAATCGATTCTATTGTTTAATCCGGGCAAATAAAGACAAGAATCCTCAACAAAGACTCGATAAAACTCTTTCTGAAATCGGTTTCAGCGGAGATGATCGCATTAATGTTGTAGAAGGGGATATTGGTGCTGAGAAATTAGGTATTAATGAAGATGATTATAAATATCTAATCAAAAAAGTTACCCATATTATACATAGTGCGGCTGATGTCAGATTTAACCAGCCAATTGAAAAAATGCGCAAAATTAATGTAGGAGGTACAAGACGTATATTAGAGCTTGCTAAGGATTGTCAGAGGGATAATCCTTCCTTTTCTCACTTAAACTATATTGGTACAGCCTTTGTCGCAGGAAAGAGAAAAGGTATAGCTGGCGAAGATGATCTTACAGATAAGTTCGGATTCAAAAATACCTATGAACAAACAAAGTACGAGGCTGAAAAGCTGGTGCGCTCATACAGAGACGAAGGTCTGCCTGTTATAATTTTCCGACCATCAATTGTGGCAGGGGTATCAGAGAGCGGGGAAGCAAAACCAAGAAATGTTCTGTATCCAATGCTGGAGCTTCTTAGCAGGCTTTCCCTGTCCTGGTCTCCAGTAAACAGAAAAACCAGACTCGATATAGTACCTGTGGATTTTGTAGCCAAGGCCTTCGTTTACATCTCCGCTGATGAGCGAAACATCGGCAAATCCTTTCACTTGGCAGCCGGCCCTGATGGAAATATAAAGATTATACGTTTCCTCGATTTGACCTCAACTGTATTTAACCAGCACACCCATACTTTCCCACCCATACTCTGGAAATATATTGCTCGGCCCATTCTTAAAATCATCAAGCCTTCAATGTATGTAAATAACCCCTTCTATGCATTTCAATCATATGCATGGGAATTGAGCCCCATCTACAGCGTAGAAGAGACCAGAAAAGCCCTGCAAGGCTCTGGTATCGAACTCCCCGATATGGAACGTTTTCTGACAGCATGTATTGAGTATGCCAAGAAAACTAACTTTGGAAAGGAAATACCTCAAGAATAGAATGTTTTTCCTGCTAGTATTAATAGTGTCAGGTCTTACAATATGATAAAAATTTAATCAAGAAAATTATAATTTGTAAATAATAAACGGGTTGTTGCGAAAATTCTTTTCCGCCCGCTGAAAAGGTTATTTGATACATCCCCGTTAAATAGTTACACCCTCTATTACAAATTTAAGAGCTGATTGTAATATCTACCGAAAATTTTGGGGATGCATATTATCAGGGCATCAAATCCTGGTAGGCCTTCTGTATTTCCTTGAAGCGTTTTTCCGCCAGTTCTTTGAATTCATCTCCCAGATAAAGCACCTTGTCAGGATGGTATTTCTTTGCAAGCCTTTTGTACGCGTGTGTTATCTCTTCTGAGGATGCATCCCTTGAGATGCCGAGAACTGTGTAGGGGTCCTTTTCTGTTGGCTCTTCTTTGAGCTGAGAATCCGAGTCCCCTTTTTCAGAGAATTCCTCGCCGGTCTTCCCCTCAAAGGCTTGAGTGCCTTCCTGATAAGGGCCTCTATTGCTGTATGCCTTCCTTTTAGTAGAGAAAAAATACCTCCACAAAAGGAACACTATGACCAAGTCATCAATCCATCCCCACCCGATCATAAAATCGGGCAAGAGGTCATAGGGGCTTAAGGCATAAATTACCGCTAAAATTAATAGCAAATATTTCATTTATGTTATCAAGTTTAGCCAGGTAACTCTATTTTGTCCATCGAGAATTTTCAGAATATTTATGGTGGTAACACCATAATATTATGGTCATAAGACAATAGTGCTGGCCAGCCATATTATACAGATAGATAATAAATACAAACAGTTATGGTTTCGCACTGAAATCTTTTATGCTGGCATGGGATTCGCAGTAGTGAGAATAGAATAAAAAAAAGAGGGAGGTTGGCTATGAAAGATTTAGAGATGAATAAAAAACCCTGTGAGATCTGCGGAAAGAACGAGGCAGTTGACGTCTGTGCCGGCTGCGGAAAGGCACTTTGCAGAGAATGCCGCAAGATGGAGATATGGGGGTCTGGTGCTGAGGACCTTACCGTAAAATATTTTTGCCCAACATGCAAGGAAGACCCTGATGTTAACCCATGGGGCGCTTATGACAAGGTATTCGACCTGGAAGATGTAGTAGATATGACAAATAAAATCCGCCACGCTGCTTAGGATAAGGCTATCTGCCATAAAGCGGTTAGCAAACCCGGCAGATGTTAAACAACTACCAAGCTGTGCTCTCCATAGAAGGGAATAAAAATGGAGACCGTAATAAATGCTGAGGGGATAAGAACTTTGGATCTGCGTTTTTAAACGACTGTGAAAGGGAGAAGTAACAATGGCGGATGGGATTGAAAAGGTCGCTGTCATAGGAACAGGGGTCATAGGCGCTGCGTGGGTGACACTGTTTGCAGAAAAGGGGTACTACGTCACTGCATATTCAAGAAGGGCCGAGACAAGGCAACAAGGTATAAAAAATGTTCGCTCAAACCTCGACTTCTTTATAGAGAAAGGGGTGTTATCAGAGGTTGATAAAAAGAAGGCCCTTGAGAGGATAACCCTCGTAACAGAGATATCCGAGGCGGTAAGGGATGCGGATTTTGTTGAGGAATGTACCGGCGAAACCTACGAGATTAAAAAACCAATCTTTAAAGAAATAGACAAGTATGCCCCGACCCATGTGATTATCGGGAGTAGTTCTTCCGGCTTAAGTATGACAAAGATCCAACAAGCAGTTACGCATAAAGATAGATGTGTAATCACACACCCATGGAATCCACCGCACTTAATCCCTTTGGTTGAGATAGTGCCGGGGAAAGATACATCTGAAGAAACCGTCGATAACACCCTTAAATTCATGGAAGAACTGGGAAAGGTCGCTGTGGTTGTGAGAAAGGAGGTCCCTGGATTTATAGGCAACAGGCTTGCTGTTGCCCTGTGGCGAGAGGCAATCGATTTGGTGGAAAATGGGGTTGCAAGCGTAGAAGACGTAGACAAGGCACTATGCGCCGGCCCGGGTCTTAGATGGGCATTGATGGGCTCGCATATGATCTATCATCTTGGAGGTGGAGAAAAGGGAGGGATCGGACATTTTATTGATGGTATTGGAAACACAACATTCAAGGCAATCTGGGAAGAACTTACCACATGGAATTATATCACCGAACCCATGAAAGAAAAATTGATAGATGGCGTAAAAGATGAAATGAAAGGCAAATCCTTTAAAGATTTTGTAAAATGGAGAGATGATAAATTGTTTGATCTCATAAAGATTATATATGGAGGATAATATGTCAGGAAAAGTTATTGATGTTCAAGAGGCAATAGGATTGATAAAAGATGGAGACACTGTTGCTATTGGAGGATTTGTCGGGAACGGACATCCTGAAGATCTGACATCTGCATTGGAAGAGATGTTTGTCGAAACAGGCAAACCTGTAAACCTTACTATTGTCGGTGCAGCAGGGCAAGGTGATGGAAGAGATAGAGGTCTAAATCACCTGGCGCATGAGGGGCTTGTAAAGAGGGTTATTGAGGGATATTGGAACCTGGCCCCAAAATTGGGCAAATTGGCAATGGAAAACAAGATAGAGGCATACAATTTCCCTCAAGGGGTGATCTCTTGCCTGTTTAGGGAGATAGCAGGCGGCAGGCCTGGATTCATTACCCATACGGGCCTCAAGACATTTGTCGATCCACGCCAAAGTGGGGGAAAGGTCAATGAAAGGACAAAAGAAGACCTTGTGGAACTTATAGAGATCGCAGGGCAAGAAAAACTGTTTTATAAGACACTTCCCATTGATGTAGCCTTTGCGAGAGGCACTACTGCAGATTTAAATGGGAATATTACAATGGAGAGGGAAACAGCTACGCTTGAGATGTTATCCATGGCACAGGCGGCGAAAAATTCCGGCGGCATCGTCATCGCTCAGGTAGAGCGAGTTTCAGTCAATGGGAGATTTAAACCGTTTGATGTAAAGATCCCAGGAATCTATGTGGACGCGGTTGTTGTAGCCAGACCGGGAAATCATTGGCAGACATATATCGAACAATACAACCCGGCATTGTCAGGAGAGGTGTTTGTCCCTCTTGGCAATCTAGATCCATTGCCGTTTAACAACAGGAAATTAATTGCCCGCAGGGCTGCAATGGAACTATCTCCTGGTGCTATTGTCAATCTGGGCATTGGCATGCCAGATGGCGTTGCAGCAGTTGCTGCCGAAGAAGGGATTAGTGATCTGATAACACTCACAGTAGAGGCCGGGCCAGTGGGCGGTGTCCCTGCCGGAGGGTTAAGCTTTGGGGCTGCTGCAAATGCTGATGCCATCATCGATCAGCCCTCTCAGTTTGATTTTTATGATGGCGGTGGTCTGGATATGGCATTTTTGGGGGCAGCCCAAATAGATAAATACGGGAATGTAAATGTCAGCCGTTTCGGCACGCGGCTGGCTGGCTGTGGCGGTTTTATAAATATTACACAAAACGCAAAAAAGGTGGTCTTTATCGGGGAATTAACTTGTAAGGCTCAAGTTGAAGCTCGGAGTGGAAAACCAAACATTATAAAAGAAGGAAATAAAAAGAAGTACGTAGATAGTGTTGAACAGATTACATTCAGCGGGGAATATGCAAAAGAGACAGGTCAAAAGGTCATGTTTATTACGGAAAGGGCCGTATTCGAACTGAGAAAAGAAGGCGTAACCCTCATTGAAATCGCTCCGGGCTTAAATCTAAACAGAGATGTCTTAGATCAAATGGAGTTCAAGCCTTTGATATCGGCTAATCTGCATGAAATGGATCCGCGGATCTTCGTAGATGCAAAGATGCTGATAAAGGACGAAATCATATCAAAGAGTAAAATGGCAAAAACAGATGAGACATACTCTTTATATAAACATGAACGGAAAGATGCAGCATAGTTCTCGAAACAAAAGGAGGTTGCATCAGTGGTTGTCCTAGAAGAAGGGAAAGGCGAGTTTTTTACGGATCCTGACCCGGACAAGGCAAGAGATTCCTTCTGTAAGAAATCACGGAGGATGAAAAACAAGCTGATGGGACTGAGTGAGGCTATAAGGGAATTTGTACATGATGGCGAGTACCTTGCCATAGGGGGTTTTGGGGCCAACAGGACCCCTGTGGCTGCATGTCATGAGATAGTCCGCCAAGGCAGGAAAAATATGGGATTTGCCGGCCATACATCCACACATGATTTCCAGATCTTGGCAGCAGGAGAGGTCTTTAACAGGGTTGACGTTGCCTATGTTATTGGACTGGAAGCCAGGGGCCTATCCCCATGTGCCAGAAAATACATCCAAAGCGGCAAGGTAGAGATCTGTGAATGGACCAACTACAGCCTTTCCGCCAGGCTTAAGGCAGCGGCTATGGGTGTACCATATGTTCCTACACGTAATATGTTCGGCACTGACACATTCAAGTACAGCGGAGGTAAGATCGCAGAATGCCCCTTTACCGGCAAGAAGATAATGTTACAGCCCGCTCTGTATCCGGATATATCAATAATCCACGTGCATGAGGCAGATATCTATGGGAATGCGAGAATCAAGGGGATCATGATCTCTGATGATGACCTTGCCGGGGCTTCCAAGCACCTGATTATCACCACCGAGCGCTTGATCCCCAATGAGGAGATCCGAAAGGACCCCACCAGTACATCAATCCCGTTTTACCTTGTCGATGCGGTGTGTGAGGTTCCATATGGTGCATACCCTGGGACCATGCCATACGAGTACTTCTCAGACGAAGATCACCTTATGCAGTGGTTAATCGTGCAGAGAGATCCAGACGAATTTGCCAAGTTTTTGAAACGTAACATCTACGACTGTGCCGATCATGCTGAGTACATTGAGAAAAACGGGGGCATTGCCAGGCTCAATGAACTACGGCAGAAGGAATTTTTGCTCCACAGGGAGGCGAAAAATGGCGGACTTTAATATAATGGAGCTCATGATATGCGTGGCATCAAGAGAGCTTGGAAATGGTTACACGGCAAGTGTTGGGACGGGTGCCCCCTGCGCAGCTGCCATGCTTGCCCAGAAGACCCTAGCTCCTCACCTCGTAATCATGTTTGAGTCGGGAGGTGTAGACCCGCAACTGCCCGAAATGCCCATCTCTGTCGGGGATTCCAGAACCTTTCATAATGCTGTCATGGCATCAGGGATGTGTGATGTCATGGAGACATGCTGCAGGGGGTTTGTGGATTATACCATCTTGGGGGGTGTGCAGATCGACATGTACGGGAACCTGAACTCCACTATGATAGGAGAAAACCACAGCAAGCCCAAGATAAGATTTCCCGGAAGCGGCGGGTCCAATGACTTTGCTTCATTCTGCTGGAAGCAGATAATCATGACCATACAAGACACACGTCGTTTTGTAAAAAAGCTGAATTTTATTACTACTCCGGGCTGGCTTGAGGGGGGGGATTCCAGGGCAGTCTCCGGGCTACCTCTGAATACAGGGCCTTACAGGGTCATTACCAATATGGGGGTGATGGATTTTGATCCTGAGAGCAAGCGCATGCGGGTATTATCCATCAATCCCGGGTATACGTTTAAGGATATACAGGATAACTGCGGCTTTGAGATACTCCAAGCCCCCAAGGTCTTCATAACCAAGCCCCCTACTGAAGTAGAGCTTAAAATCCTGAGGGAAGAGGTAGACCCTCATCGATATATAATAGGAAGGTAGGTTGTATCCGCTCACGTTTCAATGGTTACGAAAAAATTTAGTATTGCGGATAACTATGCATGAGCGCAAAAAATTTTATGGAGTAATAGAGTAATGAAAATGCGAAAACCATCTCACCAACCACGGAATTACGCACTTTAGAGCAATAATAACTGCCCATTATCTTTTCAATACTCCAGTACTCCAGCAGTGCTAATCCGATTTTATCGGCAAAGCTGTCGAACTCCGCCCTGGCCCAAAGGACCAAGTTTTATAGGGTTAAATAAAATCCCGATTTCTGGACCCCGTGAACGGTTAGCGTTTCTTTAATAGCCCATACTTTCCCAGTTTCAGATAAAAGGTCTTATAATTCAGCCCTGCCTCACGCGCTGCTGCAGCAATTACACCACCATGCTTATTCAGCAAGGATGAGAAATATCTTTCTTCAAATTCCTCAACAAGGGATTGCTTGAGATCTTGAAATGTCGTATCTTCCCTGCCCTCTATGGAGATGTTTTGGAGCGGGAGATTATTTTCCAAACCTGCACCAAGAGAAGGGATCTTCTCAATAACCTCAGTACTAATAGAAACCATGGCCCGCTGCACAACATTTTCCAGCTCACGCACATTGCCTGGCCACGGATACTTCATCAATTGATCCATTACCTCAGGGGACACCCCTTTTAGATTTGAATTAAGACTTTCCCTGTATTTTGTAATAAAGTGGTTAACAAGTAATGGTATGTCTTGTACCCGTTGCCTAAGAGGCGGCACCCAGATAGGAAAGACACTGATACGATAATAGAGGTCTTCACGAAAGAGCTTTTTCTTGATCATCTCTTCAATCGGACGGTTAGTGGCGCAAATCACCCGAAAGTCCAGTTTTATCTCCTGGTTGCTCCCCAATCGTGTAATGTGGCCATCCTGTAAGACCCTTAGCATCTTGGCCTGCAGACCCAAAGGGATATCACCTATCTCGTCAAGAAAAAGGGTGCCTGTATGAGCCTTTTCGAACTTCCCTATCCTCTGAGCTATAGCCCCGCTAAAGGCTCCTTTCTCATGTCCGAAAAACTCGGATTCTAAAAGGTTTTCCGGCACGGCAGCGCAGTTAATGACCACAAAGGGTCTTCCTTTCCTCTCACTCCTTGAATGAACGGACCTGGCTACTAGTTCCTTGCCTGTCCCTGTCTCTCCCATTATAAGCACAGTAAGCTCAATATCCGCTGCCGTGATAATCTGCTCATAGACCTTCTGCATCTTTGGGTGCGCACCCACAATCTGATCCATCCCCTGAGCATGCTGCTGGATCTGTCCTTTGAGCCCGATGTTTTCTTCTAATATCTCCTGTTGCTTTATTATCTTTGCCAGAGAAAGTTCTAATGTCTCCATATTAAAGGGCTTTTCTAGGAAATCATATGCGCCATATTTCATGGCCTCCACTGCAGAGGATACACTGCCGAATGCTGTGATCATTACTACATATGTAGATGGAAACCTGCTACGGATCTCCTTTAAGAGAGAAATTCCATCCATACGGGGCATCTTTATGTCAGTAAGTACGATATCGTAGTGAAATTTTGAAAGCCTTTCTAAAGCACACACCCCGTCTTCTGCGGTATCTATCCCAAGTTCAGGATGGTTGGCCTCTAGTGCCTCCTTTAATTGTTCTAAGAAGACCTCTTCATCATCTACCAATAGGACACTCTTTTTGTTATCCATAAAGCCCTCTATTTTCTCTCACCCTGGGATATAGGCACCCTGATAATAAACTCCGCTCCATTTTTACCATCGCTTTTGGCCTCAATCTCTCCATGGTGGATCGATACAACCTTCTGAGCCAGGGCCAGGCCCAGACCCGTACCCCTGGTCTTTGTCGTAAAGAACGGTTGGAATACCCTTCCCAGATCTTTCTTGGGGATCCCACGGCCGGTATCTTTGATCCGGATCTCCAATGCGTCTGCCGTAAAAGATTCTTTATTATAGCCCATCTCCCCTTTAAAGGGATACCTGGGTAGATATTGCGTGGCAATCTTTAAGATACCTCCATCCGGCATGGCATCCATAGCATTATCAATGATATCCTCCATGGCCTGCCGTAGCTGTATTCCATCTATGGTTATCTTATCCACATCCTTTGTAAAGCTCGCCTCTACCTTGATATCTTGGGCCTTAAACTGATCTTCATAGTTAAAGACCAGGCCATTTATGATATTATTTATACTATGTCTTCTCAGCCTGACCTTGCCAGATTTTGTCCATTCAAGGATCTGGGTTACAAAGCTTTCAAGATTTTTTATCCCGCTCATTATGCCATTTAGGATCTTCTTTTGTCTTTGATCAAGCTCGCCTGCCATGGAAAAGAAATCCACACCTGTTTTGATCTGTTGCAATGGATTCCTTACCTCATGTGCAACATGTGCCGACATCTCTCCTAACATTGCCAGCTTCTTTGTCTGGGCCAATTCCTCTTCCATGCGCTTTCTCTGGGTTATATCCATTATTGAGGCAACGCTGCTTTTTGTCCCTGGTATAACTCCTATGGTAATAAATGCATCCTTTATTCTGCCAAATTTGTCAACAAGACGAAATTCATATTCTGATGGTGTCCCTTTATCCATTTGCCTTCTAGCCTTATGATAAAGCTTCATACGCCCTATATCTTCTTCAAAGACAATATCCGGCCAGAGCATCTTACCTTCCATCTCTTGCCTTGAGTAACCTGTTAGCAGCTCAGCCTGGTGATTAGCCAACGATATAGTATAATCATCTTCAAATATCATCATAGCAGTACCCGTATGTTCTACTGTTGTCCTATACCTTGCCTCACTGATCTGTAATGCCCTTTCAGCCAATTTTCTCTCGGTGATATCCCTGATGATATTTTGAGTAGCTATTTTGCCTTCGTATTCTATAACAGCAGGCGTGATCTCAAAATCTCTCCATTTTTTATCCTTACCGAAAAAGGAAATCTCATAGTGTTCTGGAACCTTTTCTCCATGTATACGGCGTTCATACCGATCCTCAATCTCATCTTTTAATTCAGGCCTGACAAGATCTTTCAGACCCATCTTGAATATTTCGTCTTGAGAATAGTCCAGGAGTTCCCTGAACCTTGGGTTGGTGTATTTAAACATGTGGTCTTGATATACGAATATCCCATCATTGGCCTTTTCCACTAATATGCGGTATTTTTGCTCTGACTCCCTGAGCCTTTCTTCTACCTCTCGTATTGGCCTGAGATCCCTAAAGATACTTATGGTGGCAACAGGTTTATCATCCTTATAGATATAGGATACTGATAAAGAAATAGGGATAAGGGAGCCATCCAAGCCATGCAGTGTGGTCTCTTCGCCTATGATCCGAGATGGAGCCCTGGCAGATCCTTTATTCAAAAGGGCCAATATCCTCTTTTGCTCGCCCGGGCCCATAAAATCCCTTATGGATATCTTGGTGTTCAAGAGATCCTCAGCCTTGTAACCCGTGATCTTCTCAGCGGCATCATTGAATATTAATATCTTACCTTCCATATCTGTAGCAATAATGGCATCACTGGAGTTATTTATCAGGCTTGTTACAAACCGGTTTGAGGCCTCCAACTGCTGCTGAATATGCACCCGCTCAGTAATATCCCTGGCAATATTCAATGTTGCTGCTCTGTTGTTAAACTTGATAACAGAGGGCGAAAGGGAAAAGATACGCTCAATACTGTCTTTTGTTATAAAGACAACCTCATAGCGCTGTGGCACATCCTCTCCCCTTATACGCTTTTCATAGCGCTGTTCGATTATATCTCTCATCCCGGCACGCACGATATCTTTAAGCCCCATACACAGAAGTTCTGAGGTTTGATAGCCTAATGCCCTTTTAAATTCGGGGTTTACATAACAGAAATGGTGATCCTGATACACAAAGACGCCATCATTTGCCTTTTCTACAAAGGATTGATAGATCCCTTTCCCTATCTTTATGGCCTTGGGATGTGAAGATATATGAGACCTTGCCATTATCTGCCACCATACACGATTTATTTAGTATAAAGGATACATTATAAACCATGGGCTATCAACTATAATAACCACTTTGGAATCACGAACTAAAAAATGATTTCCTTGTAAGGAGATGATCAAGGCTAACTGCTATGAGGGATTCTTAAGAAAGATCGCAATGACAAAGATAAAATCAGAATTCATAACTCAAAATTATCTTCCCTATTATGCCTTATACTTACCAAAATCTTCAGGTTTCATCTTTTCCAGAATTTCCTTGAGTTTGTCCTTATCCTTTCCAAAACCAAAGATGGCCTTTTTGTCAACGCCAGATGCAGACTCAATATGGCTTGCCTCATCAAGGACATGGGTTGCGACAAATATCTGAGCGTCAGTCCTCAAGGCCAGCGCAATGGCATCAGAGGGTCTTGCATCTATAGTAATGATATCTTGTTTATTAGTCTCTATACTTACCACTGCATAGAATACATTATCCTTGAGATCTACAACCTCAATCTTTATAACCTTGCCGCCTAGTTTCTCTATAGCAACCTTAAGAAGATCATGCGTCATAGGCCTGGAAAAGGTCACCCCTTCCATGGCTGCTGCTATGGCACTTGCCTCCATGATGCCTATCCAGATTGGCAATATTATTTTATTATTCTGGTCTCTCAATACAACAATGGGTGTATTATTCGTAGGATCCAAGGCAATTCCAATTACCTTCATTTCCTCAAAGGTTTTATCCTTCATAGACCCTCCTGTTTATATCCGCAGATTAAGCATAAGAATCACATAAGTCAACACTCAAAATAGACTCCGGCTATTTTGCTTAAGTTATATGAAAATAGGGGCCGGAGATCAGGGATCAGGAGGGTCCCCAATAACAACCCCCTGACCCCCTTCAAAGGGGGACTTCATTCTGGCTCCTGGATTCTGGATACTTTTTCATCCTTGGTTGTGAGCGTGGATCGCTCATACGCGTTTATATGAGATATGGAACGTTGAGATGGCAGTATAAGAAAAGCAGGATCATTTCCAATGATTTTTATCCTTAAGAGAGATCTACTTTGTTATTCCACTATCCCAATTGGGATAAATCCCCAACTCCTGTTTCAGGTGGGTTATCAAATCTTCCATCTCCCAATAGCTCTGGTCTGGATGGATGCCTTTATCCAAAAGCCATCTTTGGATCTGAAGTACAAGGGGAGGCATAATATCATTATCCTCCATGATTTGAAGAAAATTTATTGTCTCTTCTTTCTGTACATCCAAGACCTTGCATCCTTTTGATAGTCCAATGACCCTGTCTGCAATACCAAGAAAATCATCAAGATTATGAGTAACTATTATCACGGAGGTATCTTTAAGGGATGACATAATATTTATCAACTCATGTCTCCCCGGGGCATCTAGCCCTGCTGTAGGTTCATCCAATATGAGAAATTCCGGAGACATTATAATTACTGATGCTAGAGCGAGCTTTCTCTTCTCTCCTGAACTTAGATTAAACGGGGAGACCTTTTTTATCATATCTATATCCATACCAAAGCTGGCAAGAAGGTCTTTTACCATAGATTCAATCTTGTCATCATTTAAGTCAAAAAAGTTCTTTACCCCAAAACAGATCTCCTCATATGCACTCTCTTGAAAAAATTGATGCTCAGGGAACTGAAACAATAGACCTGTGCGTCTCCTTATAGTGGACAGCTTCTTCTTCTTGGAAAGGGAGCCCACACTTATGCCATCAAATAAGATGTCACCTTTTGTAGGCAGGATAAGTGCATCAAGCAATTGGATCAAAGTGGTCTTACCGGAGCCTGCAGGCCCTACTATAACAACCTTTTCGCCTTCAGATAATTTTAAGCTTATGTCTTTTAATGCCCAGTCATTGGCCAGGGTGTCATACCTGAACCAGACATCAATCAATTCTATTTTCATCTGCCTTTTTTAAAGCCTTCCCTTTGCCCTGACTTCTTCTAATGCCAAGAACTCCCAGGCCTATTGCATCTTCAGATAGTAGCTGTGCAATCTGGTAATCATCCATTTACATGTCCTGAAAGTATCCCATCCGTCATATCTTCTATACTCGCTTCTACAATATGGCCTATATTCTGGTGTCCTGGTAACCGCATCTTTAGATAATTGGAAGTCATGCCTACCGAGTCTTTGGCATCAGTATTAAGGACAAGTATGTCCCTTTTGCAGCCAATCTGGGATAGGGCAAACTCCGTCCTTTTTTCACGCGAGATAGCCCTTAGTCTGGATACCCTTTCTCTCTTTATGGCCGTATCTATATGCGGCTTAAGTCCGGCCGCTTTGGTCCCGGGCCTTTTTGAATAAGGGAATGTATGTATATAGGTAATATCCAGATCCTTTACAAACTCAAAGGTTTCTTCAAAGGCATCTTCGTCTTCTGAAGGAAACCCAACCATGATATCTGTACCGATTGCAATATTTTTAGACATCGATCGTATGGATTTTATAAGATCACTATAATATGCCTTATCGTAAGGTCTTCCCATAGCCCTTAGGATTCTACCACATCCGCTCTGCAGAGGGAGATGTATATGCTTACATACACGGGGTTCATAAGCCATGATGTCTAAAAGGGTACTATTCACTGTCCATGGTTCAACAGAACTTATCCTGATCCTGGGTATGCGGGTATACATGAGGATTTTTTTTACAAGATCTCCAATGCCTCCCCTATAAAGTCCTATATTAATGCCTGTGAGCACTACCTCATTATACCCATGGTCATGGAGTACCTTTATCTCTTCAATAATTTCTTCTTGAGGCCTGCTAATGGGTTTACCTCTTGCATAAGGGACTATACAATAAGTGCAGAACATATTACACCCTTGCTGTACCTTTACAAATGCCCTTGAATGTCCATAAAAGCTTGTAATCTTTGTTTGTATGCCTATATCCAGGACTTCACCTATCCGTGCGGACGCTACCACCTCCACCCTATCTGATATATCTTTCAAGGCAAAAGGATCTGTTACAGCCTGACACCCTGTGGCAACTATCCTTGCATCAGGGCATTGCCTTAGCGCCCTTCTTATGAGCTTTCTGCTTTCCGCATCCGCCCTGTGAGTTACCGTGCATGTGTTGATTATATAGAGATGGGCAAGAGACTTGTGAAAGGACTGTTCTGTATGACCTGAACGAATAAGGCCCTCTCTTATAAGTTCAGAATCATACTGGTTTACCTTACATCCAAGCGTTTCTATAGCAAACTTCATGATAGAAAAGAGATACTATGCTCATGTATGGGTGTCAATCATCCTTTATTGATATACGACCCGATTTACCTTGGATACAATTTAATCTGCCTTGTTCGTCAATACATCTAACGCTGAGTTAAGAATCTTTATCAGTGGATAGAGTCTGTCTTTTTAGTTTCTCTAGTAATTCCGATGAGGGGCTCTCTAATTTCACCTCTGTTTCAATGTTTCCATCTGTGGTGTGAGAAGACCGAAGCGCCTTTCCCCTTGCCTCCTTGCCTGAAATTGAAATCTTTATTCCCTGATCCGTAGGCACCTCTTCTGCTGTCTTAAGCAGAATCTCATCATCTGATATGTTTAACACCTTGCCTTCTTCAGGACCTGATCCAATATCATAGACTACAGGTGCCTTAATCCTGTGATATCTAAGCCGGGCCCGTGTCTGGATCTCCTCTTTTTTACTCATACTTCTTAGCTGGGAATCCATACTGTAGGTGGCATTGAAATAACGCGCTTTCTGCCCTTGCCTAGCTACCCGGGAAAGTTCCCTAAGCAGCCCTTTTCTGTGTCGTTGGATTTTATCAATAAACTGTCTAAATGCAAGCTCTTGATCTCGATTCCCCCTGTTAGCAATAGTAATATTGATTATAGCAGTAAGTCTCTTTCTTACTAATGTCTCAAACTCTACTAATTGCTTTTCAAATTCTTCTCTTGTCATAATTTACAAATAGAATAAAAGATGAGAAAACGCAAGCACTTGGATTCATTAGATCTGTAATGGAAGAGGCAGCTGTCAGGGGTCGGGAACCAGGGGTCAGTTGCCCACTTTATATGAAAATAGGCACAGAGATTTGTAGGGGCCGATGCCCTCATCGACCCTGTTGAGGTGCAGAAATCACAGGTCCTGCAAAAAAGATCAAAGAATCTTCTCTCACGCAAAGACGCAAAGATCGCAAAGGAAAACTGATAAGGAAAGAAAGTATCTTTGCGTACTTGGCGTTCTTTGCGTGAGAATATTTTCCGTCCTTCGTTGTGTCCGCAAAGGCAATGCTGGTTTATATGAAATTAGGAACCGATGTCTATTTTTTAATAGACTTATGTTTTTTTGGTTCTTCTCCCTCTTTGGCCCATTTTCAAAAATTCTTCAAATTTCTTTGCTCCACTAAAGTCAGGATTTATCTCAAGTGCCTTATCCAGCCATTTGCAGGCCTCATCTATTTCTCCCTTTTCATAATGTACCCTGGCTATATTGAAATATAGATGCTCATCATCAGGGGATATCTCAACAGCCTTGAGATAATGGCTCAAGGCCTCACCAAACATTTCCACCTTTCTTAAGGCCATACCAAATTCGTTGAATATATGTTTATTTTCTTTATCAAAAATGGCATCTACCTGAGCGAGCCTCTGGAAGACCTTTTTCGCATTTCCTTCCTCCCCCATTTCCATATAAAGGGTGCCTATCCCGAAGTTTGCCCTGACATCATCTTCATCAAGTTTAAGTGCTGAGGTATATTCCCACTCTGCAGAATAGAATTCCTCGTGCTGCCTATGCTTTTCTGCCAGGGCAACATGCTTATCTACTAAGCGTTCTTCTTTGGTTTTCACCCTGTAATTCGGATCAAGCACAAATTTTTTTAAAAATTCGCCTATGGGCACCTCTACCTTTATGCCCGTAGGTTTCCCTTCCTGATTAAGATATGTTACCTCCACAGAGTACTCATCTTCCTGAAAGGCCTTGCAATAATTCTTCACCATCTGAGTTTTTTGTGTGCTTCCTGTTCCAAGGGTAAGTGTGGTTTCTTCGTAAAATATACCGTTAATCTTCTTAGTGGCTGTGTCCATGTATCTCAATATCGGCCTTTATAGGATAAAAATTTAGGCTGTATCATAAATAATCACCAAGCATGATTGACTAATAAGACCATCTATGGCAAGTTCTTCTCCTCAATACCAAAAAAAGGGGGAGTAACTATGATGGTCCCTGTTGGATTTATAGGCACAGGTAATATGGGCCAAGCCTTAATAAGAGGGATAATAAAAAAAGGTGTATATACATCTAAGGATATAATTATATTCGATATAGCAAAAGATAAAACCGAGAAGCTCTCATCAGAAGTAGGGGTAAAGGTTGCGTCTTCGGCTACAGATTTAGTGGAAGGTGTTCAAGTGGTTATCCTTGCAGTGAAACCAGATAAGATAATACCTGTAGTGGATGAACTGAGGGATTTATTAAAAAATAAACTCGTAATATCAATCGCCGCAGGGATATCCCTAAGTATTCTATTAGATAGATTAGGTAACGATGCCAGGGTAGTCAGAGTAATGCCTAATACCCCTGCCATGGTCTTGGAGGGGGCCTCTGGTATAGCATGCTCTGAGACCTGCACCGATAAAGACATACAAGTGGCAAAAACTATATTTTCCGCAGTCGGGATATGCGTAATTCTGGAGGAGAACCTTTTAGACGCCATAACCGGTCTTTCCGGCTCAGGGCCTGCATTCTGCTTTATGTTTATTGAGGCCCTCGCAGATGGGGGAGTAAAAGCAGGGCTACCTAGAGACATTGCATTAAAGATAGCAGCGGCTACACTCAAGGGCTCAGCCCAATTAGTGTTAGAGACCGGTAGCCATCCTGGTGTACTGAAAGATATGGTAACATCACCTTCAGGCACTACAATAGAAGGTATCTCCGTCTTAGAGAAAAGGGGGTTTAGATCTGCGGTTATGGATGCAGTCTTCGCTGCATACAAGAGGTCAAGAGAACTGTGGAAGACACACTAAAAAGAGTCCCGGCAAATCCCACAAAGCAAATTAAGAAGGATTATTCTATATCAAACGATGTCAGTTGCCCGTGGTCCGTTGTTGGTTGTTAACGTGTAACAGAAAGCCGGATCTCTTGACTATCGACTGTTTATGGACCATCAACGGATATGAACACATCATTTAATGGAATTTTTTATGATCTCCACTACCTCTTCTATAGAGTCTGCGGTCTTTATGATAGACCTGTCTTCTTGTGTGATTTTATCCTCTTTTAACATGGAGCCATCAATCCAATCTAACAGACCGGCCCAATAGTCCCTTCCTATCATAATTACAGGAAATGGTCTGATTTTGTCTGTCTGGATCAAGGTAAGGGCTTCAAAGAGTTCATCCAAGGTACCAAATCCCCCTGGAAATATTACATATCCAATTGCATAACGGATAAACATCACCTTTCGAATAAAAAAATAGCGGAAGTTGATGTGAATGTTTGTATAAAGATTTGGTTGTTGTTCTAATGGCAGCTCTATATTGAGCCCTACGGATTTGCCACCCGCAGCGATGGCTCCCCTGTTTGCAGCCTCCATTATGCCGGGCCCACCACCTGTAATCAGGGCAAACCCCTCCTTTACCAATTCAGTGGCCAGTTCTTGAGCTTGATTGTAATATTTATCTCCTTGTTTTGCCCTAGCAGACCCGAATATTGTAACGGCAGGCGATAATTTTGATAGGGTCTCGACACCGTCCACAAACTCCGCCATAATCCTGAATACTCTCCATGCCTCGTTTGGATTTATAGAATCTATTACATATCGATCTTTTTCCATAGTGATTTCCTTAAAATATATTAATATGTACTCTTAATATCGCCCTCTTTAGACCTTTTCTTAAATCGACACCCATAAACAGGGATCAGGGGCCAGTTTTCATCCTTGGTTGTGAGCGCTGGCGCTCATGCTGGTTTATATGAAAATAGTCGGTCCAGAAATAAATCCTGAGTAATCTTGTAGTAATCGAGAGGCAAAAGGATTAGCCTCAGGATTCCCTCAAAATTATTCCTGATTATCATCAATCATACAAAATCCAGCCACTTGGAATGATCCTTATTCTTTCCTTTTACCACATCAAAAAACGCCTTTTGAAGTTCCTTTGTAACAGGGCCTGGCCTGCCTTCTCCAATGATGCGGTCATCTATCTCCCTTATAGGGGTTACTTCTGCTGCTGTCCCACTAAAAAAGACTTCGTCTGCTATGTATAACTCATCCCTTGTAAAAATCTCCTCTTTGAGGGTATACCCTATCTCTCTTGCAAGAACCATTATAGTGTCTCTTGTGATCCCGCCTAATACAGATGTCAAGGGCGGCGTGATAATAACACCATCTTTTACAAAGAATATATTTTCACCACTGCCCTCTGCTACATAACCTTGCACATCAAGCATCAGTGCCTCATCATACCCGGCAAGTGTTGCCTCTCTTTTGGATAGAATAGAATTTACATAGTTGCCACTGATCTTTGCCTTTGTCATCATTATATTTGGATGATGTCTGGTAAAGGACGAGGTCTTTATCCTGATACCTTTATTTAATGCCTCATCCCCCAGATATGCACCCCACTTCCAGCATATAATGGAAGCCCTTATAGGATTATCCCCTGGATGGACGCCCATCACCCCATCCCCTATAAATACAATAGGTCTGATATATGCTTCCTTAAGATTGTTTGCCTTTAATGTCTGCTTTGTCGCATCCATGATTTCCTCTTCGGTATATGGTATATCCATAAGGTAAATCTTTGCTGAATTGAAAAGTCTTTTGGTATGTTCCTTGTGTCTGAATATAGCAGATTTCCCATCTTCACACCTGTAACAGCGTATACCCTCAAATGCGGCAAGACCATAGTGCAGACTATGAGTCAGAATATGGACATTTGCATCATCCCAATCTATTAATTCTCCATCAAACCAAATCTTCTTCAACTTGTCGACCATAACATATGCCCCCTTAAAACTTGTATAAATTTTGGGAATATTAAGGCAATACCATTGCCTTTGTCAAATAATTAATATTCAACTTTTTAAGCCGACCTCCATCAAATACTTATCACAGAGGTCTTATCCATTTTCCCTTTTTAGCCCGCTTTCGAAGCAAGACATAAAGCGCTCCTGTCCCGCCATCACATGGCCTGGCAGAACAAAAGGCAAGGACTTTAGAAGATAGCCTACCTGTAGTAAGCCACCTTACAACACTGTTTTTAAGCACTGGCTCTCCTTTGGATTTTAGCCCCCTACCATGTATAACAAGAAGAGATCTGTGCCCTTTAGAATAGGCACTATTAATAAAGTTTCCTAAATCCAGCGCTGCTTCACCCTTAATGAGACCATGAAGATCTATATAAGCCTGAATTGCAAATTCTCCGGCTTTTAACTTGGAAAGCATCGAGGGGTCCATAGACCAGACATGCCCTTCCATATATTCACCTGTGGATGTAATATCAAACTTTACTTTACCCTTCACCAATGCCTTTAATTCATCAAGCGCTTCCTGGTCTTCTTTTCTCCTAGGATCCAAACCAATGGGGTGATGGCCTTTCCCATCAAGCATCACCATGTTATTCTTTATAGGTTTTACACCCTTCATAGCAGAGATAAAGCTATCATTATCCCCTATCTCTGCACGCCTGAGGGGAATATCTTCTGTGGCAGCTGCTTTATTTGTCTTTCTATCCTTTGATTTTATTTTAACACCCTTCAAGACTACAAAGGGCATGTTAAAACCATTACTTTCCTTCATAACTTTATCCATTTATATAAAGTATGTAAATACTCAGGTGGATAGGCTAAAGGCTGAAGGTTTTTAAGGAAAAGATTTACAAACCCCAATAATAGCATAGCCATTCAAGTATCATATTCTCCAAATACGGCCTTTGCCTCCCAAGGGATATCAGTATCCTTCAGTCTAATGGCCTTCAGGCTAATAACCTGAGCAGTTACTAGAGTATAACATAAAAAAATGGCCCACTCAATAAGGCGGTAGTGGGCCCAAAAAGGAGGTCTATAGCTTTTTTGAGGATAAGCTATAGATTTAAACTTTTTATAGTGTAATAGATTCCATATGTCAAGGCCTTTTATGATTTTATCTTTGATAAAATTTAAACCTAATCATTGATGCACTCGTAAAAAGTCAAAATTAGACGGCAAAGTAAAAAGCTTCAAATTCAAGGCGCGCAAATCTTGAGGAATGAGGCGTACTTACCGTACGCCACAATGACGAAAGATGCAGGTTGGCGCAGAAGTTGGACTTTTTACGAAGCCATCAATCATTATCATGCATATAGACAGTAGTAATAGGAAAAGGAATCTCTATCCCCTCCTCTTTGTATCTCTTATGTAGACGTTTTATAAATTCGTGCTTTACAAGATACCGGTCTACCACTTCGCCGGCCCTCATGATAACGGTAAAGTCTATGCTGGAAGAGTTAAATGTATGGTAGCGTATAAGAGGATCAAATGCTGTTAATCTTGCCACATCCTTCATTACCTGTCTCGCGACATCAAGGGTAATATCCTCTACCTTGTCCAGGTCGCTTGCATAACTAACCCCCACCTGAACCCTTACAGCTATCTCCTTTTTAGGGAGGTAATAATTTGTGATGATATTGTCTGCCAGCTTTGAATTTGGGATCACTACAGTATTATTCCCAAATGTCCTTATAGTAGTATTCCTCCAGGTAATGTCATTAACATATCCTTCGTCACCTGTCTCCAACCTTACATAATCCCCTGGCTTTAACTGTCTAGAGGCCAAAATCTGTATACCAGAAAAGAGATTAGACAAAGTAGGCTGCAGGGCTAATGCCACAGCCAACCCTCCTATACCCAAGGTTGTAAGTATAGGGGTTATAGCTATACCAAGGGCTTGCATAATCATCAGCCCACCAAGAACCAAGATTGATACCCTGATGAAGTTTATTAATAAAGAGGTCGTGGGTAGTCTTTCCTGAAGCCTATCCATGTAGCTCCGGATAAGATCCGTGGATATTTTTAGTATGACCCAGGTAAAAGTAAATATGACCAATATTATGAGTATCTTATCTACAGGGCCCTTTATAGAATAAGGGATCTCTCCTATATGATTTGCCACAGAGACACCTGCTATAATAAACCACAGGACTATTACCTTAGGAAAGGCCTCTATAACTATATCATCCCATCGCCAGACAGTCTTTTTTGCAAGACCCCGCAGGGAGGAGACTACCCTCCTCTGAAATAATATCCCTATCACCCATGAAATGGCTACTATACCTACAAAAGATACTATAGGTAGAAGATTCCCTAAATTAATATCCATAAATTATCCCCCATCTCTTGGTATCATATTTAAGTATGTAAGCAAAGCACCTCTATCCGCCAAAGGCGGCTATATATTTTAACTGATATCTCTAAGCGTGAGAGACCATAGATTTAGCCTTGATATTTCTGCCCAAGCATGAGATAGAAATACCGCTTTGAGCCAGTAGCTCAGATGGTAGAGCATCGGACTTTTAATCCGGTGGCCGAGGGTTCGATTCCCTCCTGGCTCACTGAGTTGGTACGTCCCCATCGTCTAGCCTGGCCTAGGACACCGGCCTTTCACGCCGGCAACAGGGGTTCAAATCCCCTTGGGGACGCCAGACTTTTTCATTTCCCGCCTATTTTTCCCAACCCATAGTGAATTTATTGAGATAAACCCATTGAGTCCTTGACTTCTCTTAAGTGGGTTACCTCAAATAGAATATTATGCTGTTAAACTCCCATGGCGGACGGAAATGATGAAAATAGAAATTATGATAATGGAAAATTAGTTCATATATCTCTCAGGAATGTAGGGCATATTTCCCCTGAACGGGCCGATGATGGCAAAAGGCCCCTACAAAATTCTGTGCCTTTGTTCCTGTCTTTACATAAACCAATCAAACTAATAAAACCAATGAAACAATATTCCATTCCCCCGTCTTCTCTCATCTCAAACTGACCCCCGGTCCCTGACCCTTGTTTTCATATAAATTGCCCCAGTACCTAATATATTGCTATCATATCCTCGATATGATATAAATATTATATGCTCAAGATAGGGGATATAGCAGCTATACATATAGATAATAAGCCAAGTGTCTATGTAAGGGTAGAGGGTATAGAGGCAGATATAAAACCAAGATGGTACCAGATAAGGCTGCTATTTCTCGGATTTCCGCCACAAGAAATGACCTGGATATTAAAGGATGATTATATCAATGGAACCCCTTTCACAATGAAGGGGACTCCTATCCGGATTGTTCCTCTTCCTAGCCCAACAAAGAGAGAGTATCCTAGACAGGATAAAAGAAAAGACCAATCCTTAGATACCCCAGATTCAGGTCGCGTAGTCTCCATAAATGAAATCCGCAAAAGAAAAGGACATCAAGACACCTAAATCTATAGTAAAGTTAAATGAGGTAAATTGGCCTTACCAAAAACATAAAGAGAAGTAGGATAAGTCCGACCTCCCGAATTCTGCTGGCATTTATCCTAATTCTATGGCTAAGATGGCTGAAGATTTGAGGTTTGTATAATATATAATTATCATCATAGGCTTTATTAAAGTCAGAAGCTTCTATTACCGATAGACGTTTGCAGAGAGATGGCGATGGCAAAGGAACTGTTAGGCGAAAAACTAGTCAAAAATGCCTTAATAACTCAAGATCAACTTATCGAGGCGCAAAAGACACAAAGGGGTTCAGGATCGAGGCTAGGCTCACAGCTGGTTAAGTTAGGCTACCTTAGTGAAGAACAGCTTGTGGAATTTTTAGCCAGGCAATATGGAGTCCCACCTGTAATACTTAAAAAGATCGAACCGGATCCTGATGTGATAAGGCTTATTCCACTCAATATAGTCAAAAAATACATGGCAATTCCATTTAAAAGAGAAGGAGCCACTCTCAATGTCGCAATGACTGATCCCGCCAATATATTCGCAGTGGACGACTTAAAATTCTTAACCGGTTATTCTATAGAGGTATATGCTACCTCGGAAGATTCCCTGAAATGGGCAATTGACCACTTCTATGATCAGTCTGCTACCTTAGATACTGCCTTAAGTGATATGGAGGATATGGAAGGGGATGTCGAGATAGCTGCCGCAGGGGACGAGGTGTCCGTAGGGGATCTTGAGAAAGAGGCTGACCAAGCCCCCGTGATAAAATTAGTCAATCTTTTCTTAGTAGACGCCATAAAAAAAGGTGCAAGTGACCTACATATTGAACCCTATGAAAAACTCTTCAGGATTAGATTCAGACTGGATGGGGTGCTCCATGAAGTAATGAAACCTCCCTTGCGTCTAAAAAATGCTGTAATCTCCAGAATAAAAATCATGTCCAAACTGGATATAGCTGAACGTAGGCTACCTCAGGACGGAAGAATAAAACTAAAAATAGAGGGCGGGAAAGAGGTCGAATTCCGTGTATCAGTACTACCCACCCTCTTTGGTGAAAAGATAGTCTTAAGAATACTTGATAAATCCAGTCTCCAACTTGACATGACCAAACTTGGATTCGAGGAAGATTCCCTGAAAAAATTTAAAGAGGCCATATATAAACCCTGGGGCATGGTTCTGGTAACTGGCCCTACTGGATCCGGAAAAACAACCACCCTTTATTCATCGCTTACTGAACTTAACACAACAGAGAGAAACATTTCCACTGCAGAAGACCCTGTAGAATATGACCTGACAGGGATAAATCAAGTACATATGCATGAAGAAATCGGCCTTACCTTTGCTGCAGCACTGAGATCTTTCCTAAGGCAGGATCCTGACATCATCATGGTTGGAGAGATAAGGGATTTTGAGACAGCTGAAATCGCTATCAAAGCTGCGCTTACAGGTCATCTTGTACTCTCCACACTACATACCAATGATGCCCCTTCTACTATAAACAGATTGCTCAATATGGGTATAGAACCATTTCTTGTTGCCTCCTCGGTAAATCTCGTAGTAGCACAAAGGCTTGCGAGAAAAATTTGCGCTGAGTGCAAAGTGAAAGACAATGTATCAAAAGAAACCTTGATACAGATGGGTGTGGACCCTCAAAAAGCCCAAGATATGGTGTGCTACAAGGGTAATGGATGTCCTGTGTGCGGAAATACAGGATTCAAAGGAAGAATAGCACTCTACGAGGTCATGCCAATAACAGAAAAGATGAAGGATCTAATTCTAATGGGCGCTTCCGAATCCGAACTAAAAAAAGAGGCCATCGAAGAGGGTATGGAGACTTTGAGACAAAGCGGCTTAAGTAAGGTAGCTGAAGGTACAACTAGTGTTTCAGAAATATTAAGGACCACTATAGCTGATTGATTAGGAGAATACAAATGTTAAGTATCCATGAATTATTAAAAATGATGGTAGAAAAAGAGGCATCTGACCTTCATATTACTACCGGGGCCCCTCCCCAGATGAGGGTAAGGGGATCATTATATCCTTTAGACATGGAGCCACTTTCTCCCCAAGACACAAAGAAAATATGCTACTCCATCCTTACAGATGCACAAAAGCACCATTTTGAGGAAAACCACGAACTGGATCTCTCGTTTGGTATAAAGGGGATTGCCCGCTTTCGAGCTAATATATTTCTACAGAGGGGGGCAACAGCCGGGGCATTCAGGATGATACCCTATAAAATCATGTCCATAGAACAGTTAGGCCTTCCTGGTAGTGTAAATAACCTAACACTACTTCCTAGAGGACTTGTCCTTGTCACAGGTCCCACAGGATGTGGCAAATCCACTTCACTTGCTGCAATGCTTGACAAGATAAACGCTGAACGTCATGGACACATAATAACAATAGAAGACCCCATTGAGTTTGTACACAAACATAAGGGTTGTATTGTAAACCAGAGGGAAATAGGGTCAGATACAAAAGGGTTCTCAAATGCCTTAAAATATATACTGCGTCAGGACCCGGATGTGGTACTTATCGGCGAGATGCGGGATCTGGAAACCATGCAAGCAGCCCTGACCGTAGCAGAAACAGGGCACCTTGTCCTTGCGACCTTACATACCAATTCCGCAGTCCAGACTGTCAACCGGATAATAGATGCCTTCCCTGCTTACCAACAATCGCAGGTAAGGGCGCAGCTTTCCTTTGTCTTAGAGGCAGTGGTAGCTCAGCAACTTCTCCCCAGGTTGGATGGTAAGGGGAGAACCTTAGGTGCAGAACTGATGATATCTACACCTGCTATAAGAAATCTAATAAGGGAAAATAAGATCCATCAGATATATTCTCAGATGCAGGTAGGCCAGAAAAAATACGGGATGCAGACAATGAATCAATCACTCTATAGCCTGTTTATACGCAAACTAATATCCCTAGACGATGCACTTGGGTGGTCTACTGACCCAGAAGAACTCAAACAAGTAATAGCCTCGTCACATGGACAGCAAAATCTCAATGTCGGGGAGAGGAGATAGATTATGGCGGTATTCGTATGGGAAGGAAGATCCATAGACGGTAATATAAAAAAAGGGGAGGTTACGGCGCAAAATAAAGCAGCTGTTAATCTGATATTAAGACGCCAGCGCATATCCCCTATAAAAATAAAGGCAAGGCCAAAAGAGATCGTCTTATTCCAGAAAAAGGTTACAACATCAGAGATTGTATTACTTACAAGACAATTCGCCACTATGATCGATGCAGGTCTTCCACTTGTACAATGCCTGACCATACTTGGAAACCAGCAGGCAAACCCTACATTCAAAAAGATCCTCACAGAGATTAAGCAAGATGTGGAAGGGGGTACTACGTTTGCAGACGCATTAAAAAAACACCCTTCTGTTTTCGATGATCTCTTTGTAAACATGGTCGCAGCCGGAGAGATAGGCGGTGTGCTTGATGTAATTCTGAATCGACTTGCACAGTACATGGAAAAGGCTGATGCCCTAAAGAGAAAGGTCAAAAGTGCTATGATGTACCCGACAGTTGTCCTGCTTGTGGCCGTTGCTGTAATAGCCATACTGATGATATTTGTGATACCTACGTTCCAGGATATGTTTTCTCAATTTGGCGCAGCACTGCCTGCTCCTACACAATTTATTGTAGATGCAAGTAATTTTTTCCGTCATTACACACTACACTTGATAGGGGTTATTATATTGTTAATTATTGCCTTTAAATGGATCAAATCCAAGGAAAAAGGTAAATATTTCCTGGATAATATAGCATTAAAATTACCCGTATTCGGATCATTACTAAAAAAGGTTGCTGTAGCAAAGTTTACCAGGACCCTTGGCACTATGACATCTTCCGGTGTACCAATAATGGATGGTCTAAACATTACATCCAGGACTTCCGGCAATAAGATTGTAGAAGAAGCCATTCTGGCTGTCCGTAAATCCATAAGCGAAGGCAAATCCATAGCTGACCCCCTTGGGAAAGCTGGAATTTTCCCTGACATGGTAGTCCAAATGGTCTCTGTAGGTGAGGCAACTGGCGCACTTGACCAAATGTTGACAAAGATAGCCGACTTCTACGACGAGGAAGTAGACACTGCTGTAACCGGACTTACATCTATGCTCGAACCTTTGCTTATAGTATTCTTAGGCGGTATTATAGGCGGGGTTGTGGTATCCATGTATTTACCCATATTCCAGATGGCAGGGCACATATAGTAAAATCAGGCCTTACCCAATTTTATATAGACCACCATGTCCTAGCGACCACATCCGCTCCGCCCATGGCAGGCGGAAAGCATAAAAACATGCTCGGGCGAAGAGAAATATCCATCCCTGAAAACTGACCCCCGATCCCTGACCCCTATTTTCATATAAACCTTCATACATGCACAGCAGGCAAAGCCAGGGGTGAAAATATTCTCGGTATGCGGGCACTCTCTCTTGCTTACATCGCCTACTAATACGTCCTAAGCCTTGTTTGAAGCCCTCCTTGTGACCAACTCATACATGGCAATAGCAGCACTTGAAGCGACATTAAGAGAGTTGAAAGCGGTTTTCATAGGGATATGGGCCACCACATCTATCTCACTTCGCATTCCAGACCTTATACCTGCATCCTCTCCTCCAAGCACAACACCCAATCTCTCAAAGGTTGGAATCTTTCCTATTTGTTCCCCTTTTTCAGCTTCCAGACCTACAAGCCAGAAACCTTGTCCCTTTAATACCTTGGCTGCCATCCTAAGATTTGGTACACGTGCAATCTTGGTATATTCTGTAGCACCAGCAGATGCCTTGAGAACAGAGGGCGTTACAGATGCCGCCCTTTTAGCCGGAATAATAATACCAGATCCGGCCAGTGCATGCGCAGACCTGATAATGGCCCCCAGGTTTTGAGGATCCTCCACAGAATCTAAAAGAACAATAACATTAAGCGTAGCTACATCCTCCAGGGTTGTATATCTATAACCAGAGACCCTTGCCGCAACCCCCTGATGGCCCTTTGTACCGGTTATCTTATCAAGTTCTCTTTTTGTAACTTCATGTACCGGTATCCCTCCAGCAACTCCTGCTATATCCCTATAGCGGGGTTTGCACGCAACAACATCAAAAAATTCACGGCTATTTGCATTAAGTGCCTCTTTTATCGGATTCAGACCATATATAATCTCCATTCATACCTCCTGAATATATCTATATGAAAGTAATCAGTGAATAGTAAAGAGTAAAGAGTTAAGAGTTAAAGAGTGAGAGTGAACAGGTGAACAGGTCAAGACATAGGTAACAGTTTTAGCTTCACGATTGCCTCACGATTTTACAGATTCAGGGAGAAAATAGCATATATTTTCATCTTTCGTTGTGCGCGCTTATATGAAAATGGTTATGGGCATTTGTCTGGATTTATGGTCTACCACAGAGGCCACAGAGCTCGCAGAAAAAATATTTTTCTGCTTGCCGGTAAACACCGGTAAACAAAAATCATGAACCCTCTTTAAGAACCAATCTTTTCCCGATTGGATAAAAAAACAAACCCTTTTGTCCTCTGTGATCTCTGTGGTAAAGAAGTCTTGCTTTTCTGAATCTGATTGCCATTTTCATGCTTGGTTGTACCTGCCACGCGCTCATGCGGGCTTATATGATCTCAAGTGGATGTAAGATTCTATAGCAAAATTTGTATACTTGACTATCCTAGATGTTCCTTTTATGCTTAGATCTGACAAGTAAGAAATATAAATTTAAATTATTTCAACTGGGAGGGTTTTTATATGTCTAAATTACTGGATATGCTAGGATGTCGTTACCCCATTATTCAGGGGCCTATTGGTGCCATGAACAATCCAAGACTGGTGGCAGCTATTTGCGAGGCTGGGGCGTTTGGAATGCTGGCTATGGGTTTCAGCAACCCAGAAGAGGCAAAGAGTCTGGTAGACAATGTCAAAGAGTTGACTAATAAGCCCTTCGGGGCAAACCTCATGATTATGAATCCTGCAAATCAAGACATCCTCGATATACTCGCAGACGCAGGGGTAAAAATCGTCACTACTTCAGCAGGGTCTCCAAAGCGTATCTATCCGCACATCCATGCCCTGGGGATGAAGGGGATTCATAATGTTCTTTCCCTCCCCTATTCCATAAAGGCTGCAGATGCCGGTGTGGATGGACTGGGTGTTTCAGGATTGGAGGCGGGAGGTCTTCGTTCTAATAATCTTGAATGCACGACCATGATCCTCGTCCCTTTGGTGGTGGATCATGTAGATATCCCGGTGATTGCCGCTGGAGGTATCGCCGACTCCAGGGGATACCGTGCTGCCCTGGCTTTAGGCGCTCAGGGGGTACAGATCGGCACACGTTTCTTAGCCTCTGATGAAAGCCCTGCCCCTAAGGAATGGAAGGAAGCCATCATTAACTGCAATGATGGCAGTACCACGCTGCTTCCTCTAGGAAATATGCGTATGCGGGTTATCATAAACCCCAAACTCAAGGAGAAGATGGATAATCCGGATGCAGACCTTACTCAAGAATATAATATGATGAACGCCCCTCAGGCCTGGAACAGCGGAGATTTTGATCTCTTCCCGGCAGGCTCTGGTCAGGTGGGCGCTCTTATTAAAGAAATCAAACCTGTCAAAGAGATTATAGAAGAAATGGTATCAAGTTAGGGTTAAAATATCTGACATCACAAGGAGAAGAAGAAACCAAGGGACATAAGATCCAGGTCTTCCAAGTGCCCCCGGCAGGATTCAGATCTGCGACCTTCATAGCCTAAACACAGGTAAAATGTGGGCAAGCAGAATCGGGAGGATAGTAAAAATCACTGTAAAGGAGAAAAGGAATATCGCTCCTTCAAAATTAAGTATTACTAACAACCGCCCTTTTAAACGCCGCCTTAGGAAAAGCCTGCGAAATATTCTATGGTCGGTTGGTGAAGTGCTGACCCCTCCCGCGCTTGCTATATGGCGCCGCATGCCCCGTGGAGTTCTACTGGACCTTGCAAGAGGTGTGGGCTCCCTATGGTATAACTTGATTCCATCGAGCCGCCAGAAGGGGCTGAACAACCTCGATCTCGTCTTTGCTAACACTATTCCCAGAAGAGAAAAGACCCGTATTTGTCGGGAATCTCTTAAGAGTATATTAACGTGTATGATGGATTTTTATTACTTTTCCTACCGAAAGGAATCCTCTGAATTCAAGGTGCTTGTTGATCCCGCCTGTGAGAAAAAGATCAGGTCAATCGCCGGTAAAGGGAAAGGAGCCCTTATTCTTACCGCCCATCTTGGGAACTGTGAACTGCTCTGCGGGTATCTCAGGAGATTCGGCAAAATCAGCCTGATCGCACGGAACCAGAAAGATTTTGATCGTTACGTGGTGGAGTGCAGGAACCGTTATGGTGTCGGGACGATATACGACAGTTCATCAAGTACCCAGTTGATAAGTGATATAATAGCCCGCGGGGAGATGGTAGCCTTTATATTCGACCGAAATCTCAGCCACACCAAAGGTATTATCGCCGAGTTTATGGGGCACCCGGCCTTTACTCCGTATTTCCCGGTTAACATTGCCATGAGCGGGCATGTCCCGGTGGTTGGAGCATTCCTGACTCAGGAGGGTCGGAATTATCGCCTGCACATAGAAGACCCTATCGAGGTAACACCTCTTCAAGATAAAGAGGAAACCTACACCTACTACGTAAAAATCTTTCTTGATCTGATAGAAAAATACATCCGGCTTTATCCTGATCAGTGGTTTTGGGCACACAAACGCTGGGGCAGGCCCAAGGGAGATATAGCTTTCGAGTAAGGGGCTTCTCGGGGAGAATGGACCCGGAGGGTCTGATCAGGGTAGATTTTATTCAGATTAAATCGTGCAAAAAAATGTATCTATGAAAAAATTTTAACCAAACCTCCCCTCCCTGGCGGGGCATTCTGGCAATTTTCGTAAAGGCCTTGGCGCAAAGCTGCATGCCCGTGATTTGGCAATGACGCGGGGTCAGGATAAAATGGTGTCTTCCTACATACTTGACCAATTAATTAAATCACTTGTTTGTCCTGCTCAAATACCTCAAGCCCATACAGGGTGGCTAAATCAATAAATTGTTGTCTATAATCTCCATAACCGGTTACTAAATGCCAAATAAATAAGTCAAAATGATAGTTGGCGAGAATCTTTTTTGTATCAGCCTCTACTGCTAATTTAGTCCTACAGGCCCTGTCTTCATCTACATTTGCTATTGTTTTTCCCTGATGTATGGCAAAGGCCTTATTTAGGAGACTCACCTTTATTGTTGTTGTTATTTCTCCTAATGGCATAAGCGATTGGACAGATGCTCCTTTGCGGTCCTCGGCATGTGAACGAATAATATAGGGATTAGAAGGCCCATCTGGACCATAAACCCTGTTTGTCGCAACACAATGAGCATAAATAATTTGATCCTTAGCAATATCAATAACAGGATCTGAAATATAACCAGGCCTACCAGTTAAATATCGTATTAATAATTGAGTTGTTGCTGAATCTATATCGGCCTCACAAACCCCGGGTATGCCATCATTGTTCAATTGAAAAAAACACAGACAGGGATAGGCCGGCAACTTGTTCTCATAACACAACGGGAGACAATCAACCGTAACCGCATCGGCATTCTTGTCACTCATAGCTTCTTTGATAGCTAAATACAATTTTGCTGACTTCAAAATTTCATCTTCACTTGGCTCAACTACCCTCATTGCTTCCTTTATCCATCTTGTTTTAATCTTCTCAGCCTTATTTACATCAATTTCATTATAATAAGAGATTACCTCCTCAGACTTCATTCGTAGCACTTCTATCCCGAAAATCTGCTTTGCATTATCTATTATTTCATCACACGTGAAAAATGATTTTTCATCATAAATTGCTAAAATACGCGAGCCCTTCATCTCCTTCATAACAGGAAACAACTTTACCCTATCTATTATATCTTCAAAATTAGAAGAGGCAATTAAAGCAACAGGAAGTTTTTCTCTCTTAACTAAAGAATGCACACTAAGAAAGTCTCCAGATCCTGAATAAAGGTCATCAGCAATAATAACCGGATGATAATTTAGGGCCATAAATTCAGGAATTCCTGTCCATAATGTGGTCAAGAAGATTAGATAGCCATCTACATCTTCTGCCTCAAGCGTTTCTTTTGCTTCCTCAATTGAATGGAAAATGGCCTTTGAAAATGCTATATCAGGAAAATTCTCTTCTAATTTAAATAATATATCCCCGCCTCTTTTTTCATAGTCATAATCTATATATGGCCATGTCGGCTCACCTTTCCTTGAGGCTGTCAAAATAACCTTAACCTTAGTCTTTATATACACCTCCTAAAATAATTAAATCCCATTCACTATAGAAATTGCCGAATATATTCCAAAGATTATAAAATATCTTTAATTGTTTCCTCATCCCACGGCTTGCCGGCTTTTTTAAGCTCGATCGCCTCTCTGAGGGCCTGATGTTTGGCCTTTGTCATAGGAAGCAGGTAAGCCATAATGATGCTGACAAACAGGAATAGCGCTGTCACCTCGGCATAGAGCATCCTGATGCCGAAGATCGCGGTGTCTATCTGTTGTGCATCAGGGACATAGCCGATCCAGGAAAGAATAATACCTACCAGCCATACGGCTATGGCAACCGAAATCTTGCGCGAAAACGAAATGACCCCGAAATAGAGGCCCTCGCGGCGCTGGCCGGACTTGAACTCATCGGTCAGAAAAAAGAGAAACAACACATAAAACATAGTCCAGGTAAGCGAGCTTGCCAGTTCAGCAGTGCCGAAGCCTAATTTGGCTTTGAAGGAAAGCTTGGTGGCTGCATACATTATATTCCTCCTTTAATTTACAACACCCATTTTTTAAACATCAATCATGGCAGTCTCGCAAAGAGTCAAAATTCTTTGGTAAAAGAATCCACCCATTCATCACGAATCTGTCTGCCCCCTATATAGCAGAGTAGATATGTTGTCAAATATGCATTCCTCCAGGTTAACTAAGTTAGTTAGGTATGAAAAAGACTTTTGAATTGCAAAATAGCATATAATGTGAGAGAAAATTCGCACCATGCCCAAAAGAATAGTACGCAAAAGTCAAATTAAGAAAAATAGGGCGACTATATTACAGGCTGCCAAGAAACTCTTCTTTAGCAAGGATTTCACTAATATTACCATGGAGGATATTGCCGGATATTCCGGCCTTGAGAGACGCACCCTCTATAATCATTTCAAGAATAAAGGGGACATCCTGACAGCATTGGTGTCTGAGGTAATAACTAAGATTGAAGAAATCTGTAATGAAATAGATTTAAGGAGTATACCCTCTATAGAACAATTAGAAACTTTAACCTCAAGGCTCTTGGATGTATATGTGGAAAACTTTGAACTGCTAAATATATTCACTCCTCAATATAAAAGCGATACGAATAAGAAGCAAATAAAGGCAATGTCTGCATTTATGGTGGAAAATATCACTGCATATAAAAAAATAGAGGCACGGTTAGTGCAGATAATAAAACACGCTCAGGATGAGGGTGTGGTAATAGACACACATCCATATATACTCGCCGGTCTGTTTAACGAGGCGATATTAAGAAGTGCCTTTGTATGGCACAATTATAAAAAAGATCTTACAGAGGATGATATAATAAAAGATATTATCAGGGTAATAAGAAAGGGGTCTATAAACGAGCCTCAATCCTGAAGCCCAAGCCCTTCCTTAAAATAAAGGCATGTCTCATACAAACCGTCATGTCCTTTTCGGACACAACCAAGGATGGAAATAGCAATCAGATTCAAAAAACAAGACTTATTTACCACAGAGATCACAGAGGACAAAAGGGTTTGTTTTTTATCCAATCAAAAAAATATCGATTCCTAAAGAGAGTTTATGATTTCTGTTTGCCAGTGTTCACTGGCAAACAGAGAAATATTTTCTCTGCGAGCTCTGTGGTAAACCATAAATCCAAACAAATGCCCATAACCGTTTTCATATAAACCCTCGTGAGGGGTCCACGCTCAACAACGAAGCATGAAAATGTATTTGGCCCTGAGCGATCGTTTAGTTGCAGTTATACCTGTCAGTAGTATGTTGCTCGTTGTCCGTTGTAAAACCTCCCAATAGGATGATCACCTTCCAATATACCACTGACGACTAACCACGGACAACGGGCAAGTATTTTTCATATAAACCACTATGCACGCCAGAATGCCGGGCTCAATACAACCAAGACAGTGTATATTTCAAGCCTGCCTACAAGCATACAAAATGTAAGTATCGCCTTTCCTATATAAGGAACCTGTGCATAGTTTGTAGCAGGCCCTACATGTGCCAGACCAGGGCCGATATTGCTCATACATGCAACAACAGAAGATAAAGATGTCTCAAAATCGAGGCCTAAAAGGCCCATGGCAACCGATGCCGCTACAAATATCAACATATAGAAGATTGAAAATCCAACCACCGCCCTTAAGACATCTGCAGACACAGGGTTCCTGCCCAACTTTATGGTTACAACTGCATTGGGGTGTACGAGTTTAAGGATCTCCCTGTGGGCATACTTTATAAGGAGGACTATTCTCATTACCTTCATGCCCCCTCCGGTTGATCCAGCACAACCTCCTACGATCATTAACAATAACAATATAATTTGAGGGGCTATTGGCCATTTTACATAATCATACGTGGCAAAACCCGTTGTGGTAAGGATAGATGCTACTTGAAAGGTTACATACCTGATAGATTCCCCTAAAGAAGAAAAAATGTGTCTTGTGCTCCACATTATAATAACACAGCCTATAATAAAGATGCCTATATACCACCTGAATTCCGCATTCTTTATATATCTTCCTACATCCCCTCTGATGGCAGCATAATGCAGAGCAAAGTTGGCCCCTGCTATAAGCATGAATATAGTAATCACTGTATCTATGTATGCACTGCCATAGCCACCTATACTTGCATTACACGGAGAAAAGCCACCCGTTGCCATGGTGGTAAAGGCATGGCATGTGGCATCAAACAGATTCATGGGGCCCGCCCATAGAAGGGCTATCTCTAACATGGTTATACCAAGATAAGTACCCCAGAGAAGCTTTGCTGTTGCACTCATCCTTGGGGCAAGCTTGTCAACTGCTGGGCCAGGGGCCTCGGCATTAAATATCTGCATACCTCCAACACCCAAAAAAGGCAGGACAGCAATAGAAAGCACGATAATCCCCATTCCTCCAAGCCATTGAATAAGAGATCGCCACAAAAGCAGTCCATGAGGCAGCATCTCTATATCAATAAGTATAGATGCCCCTGTTGTTGTAAAGCCGGATATGGTCTCAAACAGGGCATCCATGTAGGTGGTGAAATACCCACTGACTCTAAACGGGATAGCACCCATAAACCCTGCAGCAACCCAGGACAGGGTGACAAATAGAAATCCTTCTCTATGCCTGAGATCACCTTTTGCCCCATGAAACAAAAAGACCAGCACAATGCCTGAGGCGGTACAGACCAATACACCGGTAAGGAGCGCAAAAAGGTCATCTTCTTTGTAATAGAGGGAGGCCAAGACAGGTAGACACATAAATATGCCTATAAAAACAAGACCCCTCCCAACGAAATTAAGGACAACTCGAATATTCATTAAAAATAATCCGGTTTTACGCTAAGTATCTTTTCTATCTTGGGGATAACTCTCTTATTGGCAAATATTACCACCCTGTCACCAGGGTCAATAACCGTACTCCCCGAGGGGAATATAACTCTACCCTGACCTCTTCTAATGATACCGGCTATGATAGCGCCATTGGGCCAGTTAATATTTTTGATTGGCCTGTCCACCAAGTCAGATGTCTCCATGGCCTCAACCTCTATCACCTCTGCATCAATATCGCTTAGACTGGTTATGGAAAAGATCTTACCCTTTCTTATAAACTGTAAGATTCTGGAGACTGCAACAATCCTGGGGTTTATTACTGCATCAACCCCAATGTCACTTACCAAAGAGACATAGTCCATATTGTTCACAAGGGCAATCACATGCGGATTACCCATACGTTTGGCCAAAAGGGCGGAAAGTATATTGGCCTCTTCATCATCAGATGTAGTAATAAAGGCATCCATATCAGATATCCTCTCGCTAGAGAGCATTTCTTTATCCACTGTTGGACTGTTAAGCACTGTAGTGCGGGAAAGCGTTTCACTCAAAATTATACAACGCCCTTCATCTGGCTCTATGAGCTTTACATTAATTCCTTTTCTCTCGAGTCTTCTGGCAAGCATCTCCCCTGTAATACTCCCCCCATAGATCATTACATTATGGGCAGGCTTCTCCCGTAGCCCCATGAAAGAAAGGACGTCTTTATTGTTGTCTTTATCAAGCACTACATACACCCTGTCTCCTGGAAGAATGTGATCCTTCCCCCTAGGGATCAACAATTTGTCATGTCTTAAGATGGATGCAATCAAAAAGTTTACGCCAACCGCCTCTGCGGTAACATCCTTTAAGGGTCTATTCACTACAGGCGAGCCATTCCCCATCTTAAACCCACCTAGCTGTACTCGGCCATCTGCTACTTGAATCACGTCTAAAGAGCCCGGGATCTCCAGAAGAAGGTCTATGGTAGACGCTGCCTCTTGCTCGGGATTTATAATAAAGTCAATATCCAGATAGTCCTTTTGAAATATCTTTTTTGCTACATTATATTCCTGCCCCCTTATCCTTACGATCTTAGTAGGTATATTGGCGAAGGCACCAGCAATAAAGGATGCTACGAGATTTACTTCATCCAAATCAGCAACTGCAATCAGCATCTCTGTATGCTCTAGACCTGCCTCCTTGAGGGTCTTTAGGCTTGCACCGCTTCCCAGGACCACCTTCACGTCCAACATTTGAGATATCTTCGATGCCTTGGCCTCGTCCTTTTCCACAACAAATACATTCATCCCCTCTTCGGAGAGGCGTCTTGATATCATAAACCCAACATCACCAGCACCTATGACAAGTACATTCATGTTTACACCTGGGTGATATCTATCTGAAAATGGCCCTTTAAAGCCACCTTTGTCTTCTGCATCCCCAAAAGCACCTCATCAACCACTTGCTCTGAGCAGAGAATTTTGGGCATAAATGCATTTTCATCAATTACCTGTGCTAAACCATCCAAAAAATATTCAGCTATGTCTGCTCTATCTAAACCTATGACCCCCATCCCGGGAAGTGCCATGGAAAGACTCTTCGCCTTCAACTTCATAGCAGTTCCTATCATCAGGCCCGCAGCATCCTTTATCCGTTGAGGTGAGCACTCAAAGATCGACCCGACACCTATTATAATAATAATCTTTACCCCTGATAAGGGAGGTGCTGCCCCTAATAATACCTTTTCTCCCCAGGTCCCTGCTATCCTGCCGGATATCATAAACTGTGAGATCTTTGCATCCAACCTCCAGTCTACAAGCCCAGAGAGCCCTTTTAAAGGCTTCTCATCACTAAAGTGCCACAACCCTAAAAGATCGCCGGATATATCATCTAAGTGTCGAGTGTCTACCAAGACCTTCATAAGCCTAACCCCCCTCAATCCTTATCCTGTCCAAGACTCCATTTACAAAGGCAGAAGATTTTGGTGTCCCGAAACGTTTGGCCAATTCTATACCTTCATTTATCACAACCCTATAGGGGGTATCCGGGTTGAATATGAGCTCATAGGTTGCAATCCTCAAGATATTTCGATCTGTTTTTGACATACGCCGCACAGGCCAATTCTTGGATGCACTATCTATTAGTTCATCTATCTTCTCAAGGTTGGTGAACACACCGTTGATCAATTCTCGAGCATATTTGATAACATTCTGACTTCTGACAAAGTGAGCAATAAATGCCTTCAAAATTTCTTCTGAGTGCCTCTTTGTAATATCCACTTGATATAAATACTGAAGGGCAACCTCTCTTGCCTTTGTCCTGAGTCTCATTTCTCATCCGCTATTAGTTAGTAGCGGATATAGCTGCATATAGATCTATCATCTCAAGAAGGCCAAAGGCAGCATCGAAACCCTTGTTTCCTTCCTTTGTCCCAGCCCTTTCAATCGCCTGCTCTATAGTATCAGTTGTAAGAACGCCAAATACAACAGGGCACGGGGCATCGAGGGCAATCATTGCAACACCTTTACTCACCTCAGAAGATATATAATCAAAATGCGGGGTAGAACCTCTGATCACGGCGCCAAGGCATAGTACGCCATCAACCTTAGCGCCCAAAGCAACCTTTTTTGCCACAGAAGGAATCTCAAATGCGCCCGGAACCCTGTAGATGGTTATATCATCAGAATTTACACCATGTCTTAAAAGCGCATCCAGTGCACCATCTACAAGCCTGGACGTAATAAATTCGTTAAATCTGCTGACAACTATACCTATCTTCTTACCCTTGCCGATAAGACGTCCTTCTACAATCTTCGTCATTTACACCACCTCCAGTAGGTGCCCCAACTTTTCCTTCTTGGTCTTGAGATACTTTTTATTTGCTTCATTTGGAGATATTTCTATAGACACACGCTCTACTATGTGAAGGTCATAACCCTCTAGCCCCTTTATTTTTTTAGGATTATTTGTCATCAAACGCATCTTTCTAACCCCTAAACTGACCAATATCTGGGCGCCTATTCCATAATCCCTCAGGTCAGGAGGGAACCCGAGCTCCACGTTTGCCTCGACTGTGTCTCTGCCATTTTCCTGAAGATGATAGGCCCTTAATTTGTTTAAAAGCCCAATTCCTCTTCCTTCCTGACGCATGTATACTATCACACCACGACCTTCTTCTTCTATCATCTCCATGGCCTTGTGGAGCTGCTCACCACAATCACAGCGATAAGATGCGAATATATCCCCTGTCAGACATTCTGAATGGACCCTGACTAAAACAGGCTCATCAGGGGTAATATCACCCTTTACAAGGGCTACATGCTCCCTGTCGTCGAGATCATTTTCAAATCCTATCATCTCAAATTCACCATATCTTGTGGGTAAGGATACCTTTGCTACCGGTCTTACCAATGACTCTGTCCTTATGCGGTAGGCTATTATATCCGCTATGGTGCAAATCTTGAGACCATGGGTCTTGGCAAACTTTTCCAGATCAGGCCGCCTGGCCATGGTCCCATCTGCATTCATGATCTCACAAATCACAGCGCCAGGGCGTAGTCCTGCCATCTTGCAAAGATCGACTGATCCCTCTGTTTGCCCTGTTCTGACCAGCACTCCGCCTTTTTTAGCCCTTAAAGGGAATATATGGCCTGGTCTTACAAGATCATCCGGCTTGGCCTCTTCGGCAATGGCGGTCTTTACGGTAACTGCCCTGTCTGCTGCAGAAATACCTGTAGTTACACCATGTTTCGCCTCTACAGAGACTGTAAAGGCTGTCTCGAAACGGCTGGTATTATCATTTACCATCATGGGCAGATCTAATCTGTCTGCTATCTTAGTATCTAATGCAAGGCATATAAGGCCCCTTGCATTGACGGCCATAAAGTTTATGGCATCTTTCGTAATAAACTCTGCTGCCATAGTGAGATCCCCTTCATTCTCCCTATCCTCATCATCTACCAGGATAATCACCTTTCCTTGCTTGAGCTCTTCTATGGCTTCCTCTACTTTGCACGTTGGCATACCTTGTCTCCTTCTATGTAAGACCTTGTCTTTTTAAGAGATCTTCCAAGTCACGATCCGTATCTTTATTAATAAGTCTCTCCACATATTTACCTATTATGTCAAACTCGATATTTACCCTATCACCAGGCCCTTTAAGTGTCAAGGTGGTGGCAAGTGTTGTATAAGGTATGATATTCGTCTCAAAATAGCCTTCCTTTACCTGATTTACAGTAAGTGATATGCCATCAACGGCAATAGAGCCTTTTTCTATCACATATTTGCTAAAGGACTTATCAAGAGATATCCTGATGCGAATGGACTGCCCTGCTCTATCCCTTTGTAATATAGCAGATGTGGTGTCTACATGACCCAATACAAGATGCCCCCCAAGTCTGGAAGACAGCTTAAGCGCCCTTTCTATATTTACCTTCGCGCCTGGTTTTAGATAACCAAAGGTAGAACGGGATATAGTCTCACCTGATGCTGTTGCAGTGAAGATCTCTCCTTTTATGCGGGTGATGGTCAAGCAGACACCATCTATTGCAATACTGTCCCCAACATGATCTTCTTCCAAGTCAAGCCCTGAGTCTATATCTATATAAAGATCGCCCCCACGGGGCTGGATCAACATAACCTTGCCAATAGCCTCTATAATGCCTGTAAACATCTATTCACCTATAAACTCTTCATACCTGCTGGGCTCTCACGACCAAGGATAAAAATATATCTAGCCATGAGTGGTCTTTTAGTTTTGTACATATACTTGTCAGTAGTTCGTTGTCCGTTGTAAAGGATTATCACCTTCCAATATACCACAAACAACCGACCCCTGTTTTCATATAAATGCCTCTATAAGGATGTCATCATCCAATCTTTGCATATCATAAATCTTCAAAGGGATGGCGTCCTTTATTGCATCAGGCGAGACCCCATCCATCGCAGGAATTCCACCTACTAATAGCCTGGGGGCAACAAATACCATCAATTTGTCAACCTTGCCAGAAACAACAACTGAAGTATTTATCCTGCCACCACCCTCAATCATTACAGCATGCAAACCAAGCTTCCCAAGATGACCCAATATACCATCCCAAGACAACCTCCCGGATGGATCAAGTGGCAGTTGAACCACCTTTGTATTTATGATATCAGTCCTGATTCCAGGGTCTTTGGATGTAAATATCAAACACCTTTCCCCCAGACACCGTGCCCCTTGAGGTATTATAAAATCCTTATCTATTATAATCCTTAATGGATTTCTGCCTCCTGAGATCCTGCATGTAAGCCTGGGATCGTCTGTAAGGACTGTCCCAATACCCACAAGCACTGCATCCACCTTGTCCCTTAACCCATGTACCATTTCTCTGGATTTCTCTGATGTTATCCACTTGGAATCACCTTTTGAGGTGGCAATCCTTCCATCCATTGTCATAGCCACCTTCAGTATCACATATGGCTGCTTTTTCTTAATCCATTTCTCATACCACATTATCAAATCAACGGCCTCTTGTGAGGCCACCCCAAGCTTCACCTCTATACCATGAGATTTCAAGCTCTCTATGCCTTGGCCCGCCACTATGGGATTGGGATCTATCGCCCCTATTACTACCTTTTTTATACCCGCACGGATTATGGCATCTGTGCACGGAGGGGTCTTCCCAAAGTGGGAACACGGCTCCAGCGTCACATACATTGTGGCGCCCCTGGCTTTTTCGCCTGCTTGCCTCAATGCATATATTTCTGCATGTGGGAGCCCCGCCTTGGGATGGAACCCCTCCCCTACGACTTGTGAGTTCCTGACAATCATCGCACCTACAGGTGGATTTGGTGCTGTACGCCCCAACCCCTTTTTAGCTAGATCGATGGCCTGTCTCATAAGGGTCTTATCTTGATTCATGAACTTTCCCTGTGCTGGATCAAGCGCATAACCTCTTCCATAAACTCATCCACATCCTTGAACTCACGATATACGGATGCAAACCTTACATATGCGATCGTGTCAAGCCCGTGAAGCAAATCCATTACCTTCTCTCCGATGTATGAAGAAGACACCTCCTTGTCTCCGCTTCTTTGAATATCCTGTATTATGCTATCCCGTACCTGCTCTATATCATCCATACTCACCGGCCTTTTCTCACACGCCTTCATAACCCCCGCAACAATCTTTTCAGGGACAAACTTCTGCCTTGTCCCATCCTTCTTTATCACCACAGGGGTAAACTCCTCTATCCTCTCATATGTGGTAAAACGATTTCCGCAATGGAGACATTCCCTCCTGCGTCTGATGGATGTACCGCCACTGCTTACCCTGGACTGGATTACTTTATCTTCGACCCCAGAACATCTGGGACATTTCATTGTTTAGATTCCTTGATAGATAGGAAATCTATCTGTGAGGTCTTCCACCTCTTTTCTTACTGCATCTATTACACCCCTATCTCCCTTTGAATCAATTACCCGGGCTATCAAAGATGCTATCTCCGCCATCTCTTGTTCTTTCATTCCCCTTGTTGTTACCGCAGGGGTGCCTATGCGGATACCGGATGTAACAAACGGGCTCCTGGTCTCAAATGGTATGGTATTTTTATTCGCTGTTATCCATGCGCTATCAAGAAATTCTTCAGCATCCTTACCTGTAATGCCCTTGTTATTCAAATCCACGAGGAAGAGATGGGTATCTGTACCCCCTGATATTAATGTAAACCCAAGCCTCATTAGCTCATCTGCCATTGCTTGAGCATTTTTCAAAATTTGCCCCTGATAGACCTTGAATTCATCACTCATTGCCTCTTTCAGGGCCACTGCCTTGGCAGCTATCACATGCATTAAGGGCCCACCCTGCATACCTGGAAAGACACTGGAATTTAATTTCTTTGCAAATTCCTCCTTGCAGAGGATCATCCCCCCCCTTGGCCCACGAAGGGTTTTATGAGTGGTGGTGGTTACAAAATCTGCATAAGGGACAGGGCTTGGATGAAGGCCAACTGCTATAAGGCCTGCTATATGAGCCATATCCGCCATAAAATATGCATCCACTTCATCTGCTATCTCACGAAAGAGTTTATAGTCTATAATCCTTGGATAAGCACTCGTACCTGCGATTATAAGTTTAGGTCTGTGCTTCTTTGCAAGATCTCTTACCTGATCATAATCTATCCTGTGATTATCTTGCCTTACCCCATAAGGGATCACATTATATATCTTACCTGAAAAGTTTACCGGGGAACCCATGGAAAGATGCCCCCCATGAGAGAGATTCATGCCCAGATATGTATCACCTGGGGTAAGTATGGTAAAATACACAGCCATATTTGCCTGGGAGCCTGAGTGAGGCTGTACATTTGCATGCTCTGCACCAAAAAGGGTCTTTGCCCGCTCAATTGCCAGTTGTTCAGCCTTATCCACATACTCGCATCCACCATAATATCTTTTGGCGGGATAGCCTTCTGCATACTTATTGGTCATAACGCAACCCTGGGCTTCAAGCACTGCCTGACTCACGATATTTTCTGATGCAATTAACTCCAGTTTATTCCTCTGCCTTGTAAGCTCTTCCATTATCGCTGAATATACTTCTTTATCGCTCTCTTTCAGGTGTTTCATCCCTTAAATTAGCCCCCTAAATTTTACTTGGTATTGACTCTATCTTTTCCAACCGTCTTTTATGGCGACCACCCTCAAATGGGGTAGCAAGCCATACGTCCACAATCTCGCCCGCAATGCCCGGGCCTATAACCCTGCCTCCTAAAATAAGACAATTCGAATCATTGTGAAGCCTGCTCATTTTAGCGGTATAAGGATCCGAACATAAGGTGCCTCTCACACCAGGTATCCTGTTCGCACATATGGACATACCTATACCTGTCCCACACATAAGTATAATCCTGTCGCATTCGCCACTGACCAGCATCGCCAAGCCCTTTAGAGCAAAATCAGGGTAATCCACAGAAGAATACGAGTTTGTACCAAGGTCTACAACCTCGCACCCCTTATCTTCAAGGGCCTCCTTTATAAACCGTTTAAGTGTAAACCCCCCATGATCACATGCAATACCTATCTTCATGCGTTAGCCCTTTCCTATTACTAGAGACACATTCTGTCCCCCAAATCCGAATGAATTGTTCAAACAGTATGTGATGTCTGAATGTATGGCCTTTTTGGGTGTATAATCCAGGTCACATGCCGGATCAGGGTTGTCCAGATTTATGGTGGGTGGGATAATCCCATTATTTAAGGCCATAATACATATAGCTGTCTCTAAAGAAGCTGCACCCCCTATAAGGTGGCCTGTCATGGATTTTGTAGAACTTACATGCAACCTATGTGCATACCCGCCAAAGACCTTTTTTATTGCCAGGGTCTCCACCTTGTCATTAAGCTCGGTGGATGTGCCGTGGGCATTTATATAGTTTATCTGTTCAGGGGAAATACCCGCATCTTTAATCGCTTGCCCCATGGCAATTGCAGCACCTTTACCTTCGGGGTCCGGTGCTACCATATGATATGCATCCTGACTCATTCCCGCCCCAAGAATAGTTGCCGTTATGTGTGCACCCCTGGCCTTTGCCATTGATTCCCTCTCAAGGATAAGGACTGCCCCACCTTCTGATAAAACAAAGCCATCCCTTCTGCAATCAAATGGGCATGAGGCTCTCTTAGGCTCATCATTTCTGGTTGACAGTGCCCTCATAGATGCAAACGCAGACGCCGCAAATGGAGTAAGGCATGCCTCCACTCCACCTGTGATCATACAGTCTGCATCCCCGGATTGTATGAGCCTGAGCGCCAGCGCAATAGAATGCCCACCCGATGCACAGGCTGTAGCAAGGCCCATGCCCGGACCCTTTGCATCAATCCTCCGGGCTATCTCCCCGGATGCCATATTTATGATACACATTGGCACTGTCAAGGGGGAGACCCTCCTAGGTCCCCGGCTATTGAATAAAGATATCTGGGTCTCTAATGTAGACAACCCACCTATACCAGAGCCGATCAAGACCCCGATTTTGTCTTCTTGATATATACCTTTATCTATACCGGCATCATCAATAGCGTCCATCCCAGCGATCAAGGCCATCTGGGAAAACCTGTCTAAGTGCCTTATATCCCTTGAGCTTAAGTATTTGGTAGGATCGAACCCCCTTGCTTTCCCTCCGATTGATACAGGTAGCCCATTAAATTCATCTATACGCTCTATTCCAGAGACACCCTGAATCAGATTTTCCCAAACCGATGATATATCACTGCCTAAGGGAGAGACCACCCCTATACCTGTGATAACAACACTGTCCATTTAATGAATTATATCTTACCTTTTATATATTCTATAGCATCTTTTATATATGTGAGCTTCTCCGCATCATCATCCGGAATCTCGATGTTATATTCTTCTTCTATTGTCATAATAAGCTCTACCAAATCTAGAGAATCAGCGCCTAAATCATCTATAAAAGACATCTCTGGTGAAATCTCTGATTTGTCTCTATCCAACTGTTCTGCAATAAGCTCGATAATACGCTCTTCTACTGACGCCATCTATAAATCCTCCTTAAATCATATTTTTAAGTATACAGGCCCCCATCGACTACGACAACCTGCCCTGTGATGTATGACCCGATCTTTGAGCACAAAAACAAAACCACACCTGCAACATCATCAGGGACACCCACCCTGCCCAGTGGGATCATACTAAGGACGCTTTTATGATCTACCTCTTTTGTCATATCTGTATCTATAAATCCAGGGGCAACTGCATTTACCAGTATCCCCCTTGGCCCCAGTTCCTTTGCAATGCTCTTTGTGAGACCAACCAGCCCTGCCTTTGCGGATGCATAAACACTTTGGCCTGCATTACCTCCAAGCCCTACAACCGAGGATACGTTTATAACCCTCCCGTGTTTTGCCCTTATCATATAACGTGCTACATTGGAAGTACATAAAAATGCACCCTTTAAGGAGGTATTTATTATATCATCCCAATCAGAAGGCTTAACACGCAATATCAGCCCATCCTTTGAAATGCCGGCGTTGTTTACCAGGATATCGATTTTCCCGTGATGACCTACTATAGATTTGATCGATGCCTTAACCTCCTCCTCATCAGTTACATCAAATCCTGCTACCTCGGCACTGCCGCCTGATGCCTTTACCATCTCCATAACCATGGTAGCCATAGACTCATTTGTTTTATAATTTATCACCACATGGGCACCGCATGAACCAAGCAACCTTGCGATTGCAGCCCCTATACCACGGCTTGCACCTGTAATAACCGCTACCTGCCCGCTAAGATCTATCTTCATAAGGTCTTTGCCTCTACTGAAACACCCTTTGCAATCCTTTTTACCAGGGGTGCAAGTACGGATTTTGGGCCGATCTCTATAAATTCATCCACTCCCATAGAGATGGCCTTCTCAACACAGTCCTCCCACCTTACAGGTTCCACCAACTGCAAGCCGAGGATTTCTTTTATCTTTCCAGGATCAGACTCAGGTCTTGCTGTGGCATTAAAGATCACAGGGCATCCGGGCTTCTTTATATCTGTAGACTTGAGGCGATTCATGAGCTTGGGCGCAGCTGTCTTCATAAGGGGACAATGGGATGCCACACTCACCTTGAGTTTTATAACACGTCTGGCACCCAAGGTCTTTAATTTGGGAACCACCTTGTCAATAGAAGAAAGCTTGCCGGAAATAACCACCTGCCCTCCACCATTTATATTGGCCACCCACACATCATCCACATTCGAGATGGCCTCTTCAACTTTCTCTAAAGACAGCCCAATAACGGCTGCCATCCCTGTAACATGCCCTGGTTGGGCCTCTTCCATAAATGATGCCCTTTTCCCCACAAGCGAGATTGCATCCTTTAGGGATAAAGCGCCTGATACCACAAGCGCTGTGTATTCGCCAAGGCTATGGCCCATGACAATATCAGGTGACGATAAATTTGATGTCTTCCACAGGGCTATACTTGCAGCCAGGACAGCCAGCGGTGCGTTTGTCATCCGATTCAACTCATCTTCCGGCCCATCCATCATAAGGGCTAAAAGCCTTGGATCCACTACACCATTAAAATCAAGCCCTTGGGCCATCCCCGGGAATTGTGTACCCTGTCCTGGAAACATAAGACAGTAGGACATAACTTATTCTTCCGAGAGTTTAATGACCTCTCTGCCATTATAATAACCACAATTCGGGCATATTCTGTGAGGAAGCTTTGGCTCCTTACAGTTTGGGCAAAATGAAATGCTTTGCATCTTGATTGCGTCATGTGCCCTGCGTGTATCTCTTCTTGCTTTGGAATGTCTTCTTTTTGGTACAGCCATATATTAATAACCTCCTAACCGTGTTGCTTCAATTGTTTTAATATACTGAATCTTGAGTCTATAGGCCTTTTGCACATACAGGAGTTTTTATTAAGATTGGCCCCGCATATTGGGCAAAGCCCTTTACATCTGCTATCACATACATAATAAACAGGTAATGACACAATAATTTCAGATACGATATATTCCCCCAGCATTATGACATTTCTATAATAACCAAACCCCGGGCCTTCTCTTTCAGCCTCAAGGTCATCCGGCATATCATCCTCTGCCGGAACATATTGGGTATCCAGGGTTAAATCTACAGGATAGACCATAGGAGATAAACATCTAGAACAACATGTGTCAATCCGGCCATGGATATGGACGGTTGCATATATGTTTTCATTATTCTCTGTTATCTCATAATGTATCTGCAACGGCCTGGTTATATGCACATCTTCATCCTTAAGAACCTCCTCAAAGGCTGCAGGCTCTATACATAAATCCTCTTCTATGCCAGATACCCCTATTGTATCTACATCTATTTTTATGTCTTCTATCTTTTTCATAATGTTTGGCGTGAGTACCCTACTATTGCATCATACCAACTTTGTCAAGGGAGACAAGACAGGCCTGAATCCTTTCTCGCATGACGCAGGTTATAAAGTTGACATTGCAAGAAAAGTTGCATAGAAAAACAGAGCCCTTAAGCAAGTTATTCTAGGTAAAATCTAAAGGAGGTAAGATGAAGGTATGGATGAATGGTGAATTTGTAGATTGGGATAAGGCGGAAGTCTCAATATTATCTCACAGCTTTGGCAGGGGTTCGGCAATATTCGAGGTTTTAGACATCGTATCTACGCAGAAAGGACCGGCCCTTTTCGGCCTTGATGATCACATCAATCGATTTTTCAATACTGCCAAATTGGTCTTTATGGATCTACCTATAACAAAAGACGAACTTGTTTCTGCCCTCATAGAGACAGCCAGGAAAAACAACATGGCTTACGGCGCTGCAAAATTCTTTGCCTATTACCCCTTAATAGAGTTCAGCGTTTTCCCCGCGAATCCCCGGATTGACATTGCTGTCTTTTGCGCAGACTTTGGCCTCTTTGGTGTAAAACAGGAGGATATATCAGCCCCCGTCTCTGCTGGAATATCTACATTTAGAAAACTGCACCCTGAAACCATTCCTGTCCATGCAAAGGTTGCTGGTAATTACACCAATGCATTCCTAGCAAAGGCAGAAATCATTAAAAAAGGATACGAAGATGTAATTATACTGGACACTTCAGGCTATGTCGCTGAAGGGGCGACCTCTAATATCTTTTTCATTAAGGATGGCAAAATAGAGACACCCTCCTTAAGAAATGCATTGCCTGGTATCACGAGAAAGGTGGCGATAGAGGTCATAAAAGATATGGAATACCCTATCAAAGAGACCAATATAAGCCCGGAGACATTAACATCATATGATGAGGCCTTCTATTCCGGGAGCCTTGTCAAGATACAACCCATCACATCCATTGAGGGCAAAACATTGGGAAGTCCCTGCCCGGGGCCCATCACCAGGGCCATTATGGACAAGATGGAAGATGTGTATAGCGGTAAGATCAAAAAATATGACAAGTGGCTCACTTCGATAAAATAATCACCTCCATAACATTCACTCTCTCCCCCAGGATAGAAGGGAGCCTGCTTTATTTAAGGATATATCTGGGATCTATGACTAAAAACTGATTGACTTGGTTTTGCGAATAAACTAGGTTTTTATTAGATAAAGTGTATTGCACAGCAACACTATTTTATCATTTGTAAATCTATAAATCTTATGGAGGGTTTATATGGCCTACAAAGCACTAAGTAATACCGAAGCCGGAATAATCGCAGCCATGGGAAGAGGCGTGATCCCAAGAGGTGGCGAAAATTTTACCCTTGGAGCAGCTGACCTGGAAGACAAGTGGCTGCCCAAAACAGATTATATGCTATCAAGGATGCCTCCCCTGACTCGTTTGGGGCTAAGGCTTGGAGTGCGCATCCTTAATTATGTATGGCCCCTGCTATACTTAAGAGAGCTAACTGCAATGACCTCTATGGACGAAAATGAACTCACTGAAATGTTTTATGTGATTGAGAATTCGGAATTTCCCGGCCCTTTGTCTCTGCTTATAGTCAAGATACTGGTCTTCCCTGCCTTCTATGGGCTTAAAGAGGTAAAGGACGCGATCGGATA
>JAYEFR010000094.1:0-3462 GCA_034716155.1 Thermodesulfobacteriota bacterium | reverse complement strand
AGTCTTGATATTGTAGATGTCGGCCACGGAAGGGTGATCTACTCCGTTGATCTCACAACTATAGAGCTTCCCCGGGATAATGAGGATGTAGCTGGGTCATGTTATCCCTACGGGGTAGCTGCAAACAATGGCAAGATATTTGTGACGCTTGCCAACCTCACAGATCATTATGGCGGGCTTACAGCAGCAGGTCCTGGTGTAGTGGCGGTCATAGATGCCAGCAGTTATGAGATCATCGAGACCATAGAGCTCCAGGGTGCTGATCCTGTATTTGCAGCGAACTTTGGCAATAAGGTTATCATTGCCTGCGCCGGTCACTATGAAGGGGACATTACATCTCCAAGACCGAGTGGCTTTAAAGGCGATGGGACTATCGAGATAATCGATACAGAGACCTCCAAACTGGAGACAACCTATTACCTGGAAGATAGCGCTCCGTTTTCCTTCTCAATTTCAGGGGACAATATCCTCTATGCATCAAATGCCATGGGTTCCGGCATACCGAGGGTGAACCTCTTAACCAATGAGGTTATGGATAACCTTGAGCTGGGCAGTACTTTTATATCTGCTGTGTTTGCATCAGGAGATACCATATATGCATTAGACTTCAGCAAAGATTTGCTTTTTGCCCTGAATAAGCAAGGAGATGTGCTCGGCACATATCTCGTAGGCGATGGCCCTATTGCCATGCTCAGCCTTGCTGAGGTATCAGCCGAAGGGCATATTATCCCTGTGATAAAGGTGAGCCCACCCATTGCATCACCTGGAGTAGATATAACCTTTGATGCATCTGCCAGCGTGCTTCCTGATGGTGATTACACCTTCTCCTGGGGTTTTGGTGATGGGTCTCCTTCTAAAGAAGGCATTATGGTAGTTCATGCATATAATGATAATGCTCGAGGTCAGTATACCGTTACCCTCACAGTCACAGATAATACAGGCGGAACAGCAACTAAGAAGTGTATTGTATATATAGCAGAAAAATTTCCGTTTGCTACCGAGGTTATTGATTACAGCCCTGCGCCAGGTCAGTTTATAGATAATCCACAATTTAATGATCCGGATAGGGCCCTTGGACCACCTGTAGGAGGTGGGCTTGGTCAGGGCGATACGACATCCCAGGTAAGCCTGGGCGGCTTTGGGGGTTATATTATCCTGAAATTTGATCACTGGGTAATGGACAACCCAGAGAACCTAGAGAATCCTTTAGGCCTCGACTTCATCGTGTTTGGTAATGCGTTTGGTGGTTGGGTAGAGCCTGGAGTTGTAGAGATTAGTGATGATCCCAAAGTAGAGGAAGATCCAGATCAAGCAAGGTGGTACTTGATACCAGGAACAGCCATGGAGCCACCTTATGAACTGGTAGAAAAAGACTATGGAGAACCTTATGGGGTATTTAGTGCTTATCAGATCCCTCCTGAAACCGGTTATGTGAATCCTGACACAGGTGAAGTGAACTGGGGGTATGCAGACTTTAGCCCGGTAATGGCCTTACCTGAAGGTGCTGACCCAGCAGTGTTTTATACAAACCCGGATAATCCATACATAATAGGCACAGATGAAGGCTCATGCGGGGGGGATGCCTTTGACATTGCATGGGCCCTAGATCCTAAAACAGGCAAGTCTGCTGGCCTTGAGGGCTTTCAATACATAAAGATCACCACGGGAGTGGACTACTACAGTGAGACGTTGGGAGAGATCTCCACTGAGGTGGATGCAGTGGCGGATGTGGGTTTAGATGAAAACAGGGGTCAGGGACCAGGGGTCAGTTTGAGATGAGGGAGACGGCGGAATAGAATGTTGTTTTCATGCTTTCAGTCTTTGGCGGATGTCTGCCTTGCAGACATGAAGGGTTAGATGAAAAGTGAATAGTAAATAGTGAACAGTGAATATGGAGGCACTAATGTCCAAATTTTTTATAGATCATGAGTAATCTTGAAGTAATCGAGAGGCAAAAAAATTAGCTTCATGATTACTTCACGATTTGGCAGTACAAAAAATATATATAAGGAGGTTTTAACATGAAAAAGGGAAATTTGGCAGTGTTTTTGGTTATGGTAGCCATGCTGGGCCTTACAGGGTGTTTTCCTGTAGCAGATGCAGGCGGGGATAAAAATATCCTTATCGACCTTGAAGTCACACTGGATGGCTCGAATTCTTCCGAGCTTTTTGGGCAGGAGTTGACCTATCTGTGGGATTTTGGAGATGGGTCTCCTCAGGCCACAGGCATGGTTGTGACCCACAAGTATGATGCCGTGGACGAATACACGGTTACATTAACAGTAACAGATAAGCAGGGGTATACAGATGTTGGTGAAATCACGGTTGAGGTACTCGACTGGGAAGATCTTGCCACCCCGATAAATGCTGATGGGCATTTAATCGAGGCCCCTTTGGTGGAGATTTTGCCTGATGGGGCCATGGTCGTGGTAGAAGGCAATAATGATGCTGATATAGAAGTGGCAGAAGAGACCAGCCCGGGCAGCAGAGTCTTTGAGTATGTAACGAGCATACCAGGTGAGGCAGGCAGTTGGGAATATGGAAGCTTTATAGAGGTGATAAACCCTGAGAATATTCTTGTAGGTACAAGCGATAAAATATACGAGGTCAATCTTACTACTGGAGATGTTGAGCTAGTTGCCGAGGTGAGCAACTATGATGCGATCTTATCCGGTGATACACTCTACTTCACATGGGCTGCCTATGATTCTTCGACCTGGTTGTATGAAGGTTTTGTAAGTAGCTTAAGTCTGGATGATCCAAGCACAATTACCACCCTTATAACAGGCATCCCGGGAGCCTCGGCAGGGATATGCCTGGATGATGATGGGAATATCTATACAGGAAATGGTTATAGCAATTATAATATTCCAAACGAGACAGGTTTGATAAAGTCATTTGCCATTTCAGTACCGCCTCTTACATGGGATGATGGCAGTCAAGTTGGTGATGTCCTGAGTGCAGGCAGCCTTATATGGGCAGAGGATGGTGTCATGCTTGTAGGCGGTGGAGATGTATTCGGCTCAGGTGATGCCGATTACTTTGCCGCCCTTGATATCACAACACAGAATAAGTTGTGGGAGCTGGATCCTGATTCAGGCGATGAATCATCTTACAAGTTAAGTGCAAATAATGTCCCTGATAAATTTGCTGCAAGCATATGGAACTATCGTTACCCTGACTCAGGCGATGGCACTATTTACCTTTTGCCATTCAGTGCATTAGGACTGTAAGCTTTTATGGGGTACTTAAGTACCCCATATTTATTGAGACCTTTGCACAATTGCTTTTCTGTCATTGCGAGGAGCATGGGCGACGAAGCAATCCCATTAATTACAAGAAATTTAGAGATTGCCTCGCTTCGCTCGCAATGACAATATGGGTATTATGCAAAGGTCTCTTATTCGATTTTGTCACTTGTACAAAGCCTGTGTTTGGCGGTGAATAATATATATAAATTCG
>JAYEFR010000093.1:0-3463 GCA_034716155.1 Thermodesulfobacteriota bacterium | reverse complement strand
CGGTTCCACTATCAGTAAGCTCGATACAATGCTGACCGCTTGTATGGTTAATTATGGTATTCCCCGCAATAAACGCCTCGTCGCAAGGTTCATCAGACCAAATAGCCGACACTGCAAAGTTACCTTTGAGATAATTGCCGATTACACGCAATCCTTCAGGGCCAGCCGTACCGTTCCCGGCTTCAATAAAGTGGTTAGCCGCGGCCCCGCCCTCATCATTGTAATAAATACAATTCTCTACAGTGATGAAGTTAGCTCCATCGGCTATATCAATAGCGTCCAAAAACTCAAAAGAGTCAGTAGTAGGCTTCGGAAACACGCAATCCGTCAGGGTAAAATTATCCCCCGCCGCCTCGACGCTGATACCCATAACAATATCACTAACCCCGGCAACAAACCTTACACCGATAACAGTAACATTAGCCGCACCAATGACAAACTCATCGGCCGTGGCATCATAGGTAAATTCCGGCATATCCTCGCCGTATCCGAGACCAACAATCGTGACCCCAGCTACATCAACATCAACACCGTCCGCCCCGTCAAGAGCTTCAGCATGTCCGGCAAGGACATAGATAATATCGCCCTGGTTAGCCGTACACTTGCCAATAGCGGTATCAAGAGTAGCCAGAGCCGTAGAAGCACTCTTTCCAGCTCTTCCATCATCACCATCAGCACTGTAAACGTAGTACGCATCACCTACACCGGAAGTAGCTAAGGTGAAATCGGTTAAAGGCCGGGTAGCCTGATTGCCCCCGACTGTCACTACCCGCTCACCCGCATAAACAAACGGGACAATCAACGAGAGTGCCATTAAAATGAAAAACGCTTTTTTAAACATAACATTGTCCTCCTTAGTTAAAAGACTTATATTTCGTTCATTCTGGCAAAGTCCCCAAAAAGCTCAGTTGCTTTCTGGTTATAGGCTTGGGCGGCGGCAAGTTCGGAATCAAACCGACCAAGATTCAGCTGCTTACCAACATCCTCTTTGATTGAAGCAAACCATTTTTTACGACTTTTATCCCAACAAACTCCCTTAAAGCAAGAAGTTGAACCTTTGGCTGACTTTCTATTCCGAAGATTTTCTTGATGAGTACAAATCCTCAAATTACTGCGTTGATTATTCAAGGTATTCATATCAACATGATCAACCCTCATTCCGCCCAAAGGTTGCATAATGGCTCTGTGCATCCTAACCACTTCACCCCTCACTAAATTCACCATTGGAGTATGCCTACTGGCATAAAAATAAGGACCACATTTGTTTGCAAACCACTTCCAGTGATTCAACCAATCGTAATCTTCATCATCCACCAACGCCACTTTGCCTGGTGTAGTCAAAACTATCTCTTTCATAGCTGCTCTCCTATACGCTCTTTTGTTAGAAGGGGAAGGCAGGCGAGCATTTCCTGCTTTTCGGGAGCGACCCTATCCCCAATGGTTAGTTAAACTTCGTCTAAGCGGGCTCAGTTAAATTTGTGTGGCGGATCTGCATCTGGCGATTTGAACAATACATGTTTCCTCTCCACCGACAGTTCGCCGTGATAGTATCCGGTTGACCACCTTCCTTCTTAGCCACCCATTCCGGGGTCGTGAAGTTGTAGTCCTTATGAGACCGCAAACTCAAGAACCGTAGATTCAAGGCATCAAGATACCCAGCGGTGTAATAAGGATCTGCCACAATCGGTGCACCTTTATGAAGGGTGTTATTCCATCCTGCTTCCACCATATCACCCTGCGTATACCTCTGCTGAGGATGCAAAGACCGCTCGTAACCATCACAGAGCAGCTCCGTAGTACAACAGAAGTTAGGCCTCACGCCGGCATGGCCACCAAAGCCCGGAGTTCTGAAGATTTTCTGCATAACCTCGAAAGAAATGGCCTCGGAAGTGGTAATGACATTGGCCTTCCAGGTTGACATTTCATCCTCGTCAATAGACCCGTACTCGGTTGCAGTGTCGGTATTGAACAAATCACCAAGACCATTGATGCTGTCACTATCGGCAGCAGCGGCAATCACCTGAGAAGCCAAGTCAATCCGAATCGCTTTTTTGATATTGCTCATATAGAGCTTGGTTAGACGGATTATGGCCTCATCCCCGGAGTTCTCGGTAAGATCAGTGAGATTTAAGGTATTCGATCCATAAGCACCTGCCCATCTAAAACGAGCAGCGTCTACGATACTTTTCTTAGACTGGTTAATCACAGTATCCGGCCCATAAGCCCCGTGGTTCGAGATATCGTACTCAAGAGGCACTTTCACCATCAGACCGCCGTCAACAATCTCACTCGGTTGAATTTCCCAGTTTCCTAACTTAATGGCTTTTCCCATAAGTTTCCAAAGCAAGGCAGATGCCTTGTTCAGGATATCCTCAGGTTCGGTCTGAAGCCAAAAATACTCAGTTGTTGCATTTAACTGATTTATTAAACTCATTTTAATGTCCTCCTATGCGTTCAAGCACAGGATAGTATCAGGTACGTAGGGCGTCTAAAGCTCCTTGCATACCCTTATCTAAGTCTGCGCCTGTCGCTTTTGGTTGTTTGGTTTTTTGTTGTGAGGGACTTTGCGCCTTTGTTACGACCTTTCCGGTTTCTTCTTCACCCTTTTTTAGATCGAGAAGGCGTTTCATCTCCGTGATTTCTTCTTCCATTGTGGTTAATGCGCCCCCAGCATCGTTCGCCTTGATTTCCCAGTACGCGCTTAAAGGATCGGCCATACCGGAAGAATCCCCGGCAATTTGCTCTTGTATCCTCATTTGCATTTCCGGGTCATTGAAGTCAGGATGTTCACGATAAAAATCTTTGTGCGTGGCTTGCACGTCCCGTTCATCCAAGACCTTCTTAAACTCGGCCTGCGCCATATCCAAGGCCTTTTGAGCTCCCACTTGTGACCCCGCTTCCATGGCGATACCTGTTGACTTCGCCATAAGGGTACTCATCTCTTTCTGATAACCCGGTTCGTCAGGGTCTAATTCAGCCATTTTCTCTTGTATGGCCTTAATCTCCCCTGCGTAGTCAGGGCCTTTCGGAGTTTCCTTGGCTTTTGGTGCGACTTTAGGTTGAGCAGTAGCCCTTTCAAGTTGACTTTGAAAAAACTCAACTTGTTTTTTAAGAGCCCCTATTTCAGATCCATGAGACCCTAATTTACTGTTGAGTTCCCCTACTCCTGCTTCCGCATCCTCTTTTGTCTTCCACGTCCCGAGGTATGGTTCATCAGGAGCCTTGGTGTCTGTCTTAGGCTCGACATCGGGTTTCTTTACGGGTTCGTTAACCTTCTGCACATTTGCCATTTTCTCTTCTCCTTCCTGAGCCGATGCTTATAGGGTTACCCTTTTCAGGCCCTTACAACGGTTGCCCCAGAATCCTAAAGTGTTCATAAAAAAAGCCCGGACCTCCATGGCAGCTAAAAAAGCTGTTATCCACAGTGACCCGGGCTTGATAGTATCCTGACTTATGTCAGGGC
>JAYEFR010000092.1:0-17741 GCA_034716155.1 Thermodesulfobacteriota bacterium | reverse complement strand
AGGATAGTCGAGAGTAAATAGTAAAAAAGTTTTGGGTTTTGGGTTTTGGGTTAATAAAAACAGTCTGAACAGGTCGAGAGTCGTGAGTCATGAGTCGAAAAGATTAAAGACAAAGGATAGTCGAGAGTAAATAGTAAAAAAGTTTTGAGTTTTGGGTTTTGGGTTAATAAAAACAGTCTGAACAGGTCGAGAGTCGTGAGTCGTGAGTCGAAAAGATAAAAGATAAAAAAATAGTTTTATGGGAAATGTAGGGGCCTTTTGCCCTCATCGGCCCGTTCGGGCAACAGCCTGTTTACTATTCACTGAATTGAGTAATCGTGAAGTAATCGTGAAGCAAAGATTTTTTTATCTTCAATCTTTTGTTTTTTTGACTCTCGACCCTTGACTCTCGACTATCTTTATCGTCTTTCTGTTTGTTACTATTTACTATTCACTGTCCTTAACCGCCTTGGTTGCTAAAGAAATTTTATTGTGACCGGATGTGCGAAGTATATCCAGGACTTCTATCACCTTAAAATATGGGATATCCCTTTTGGCCTCGACAATGATATCAGCGCCTTTTGGAAGGCTCAAAAGCCCCTGTTTATCTGATGGTTTTCCATCTATCAGGATCTCTTTTTCTGATATTGCTACTGTAAGGGCTTGTTTTGACAGCTCGCTGCCACTTTTTGACTCGGGAAGATCTACGCTGCTCAAATTTATTGGCGAGCCAAAAGACAGCATAAAGAATATTAAGAGGAGGAATACGACATCCACAAGGGGGGCAATATCTATTGCCGCTATATGTTTGTCTTTTGTGCGTCTGAATTTCATATTTCACCCTTTTGTTTTTTTGACTCTCGACTCACGACTCTCGATTATTTTTTATTAACCCAAAACCCAACACTCAAAACCCAAAACTTTTTTTACCATTCACTGTTCACCCTTTAAATATTCTAACATCCTGGCAGAGGTCTTTTCCATCTCAAGTAAGAGATAATCACTCCTTGCCATGAGAAAACGGTAGCATATATAGACAGGAATGCCTATGGACAGCCCAGCTGCAGTAGTTATAAGCGCCTCTGATATGCCGGAAGCAAGCATGTGGCTTTCAGCGCCCAAGGTGCCTATTGCATTAAAGGACTTTATCATACCGGATACCGTGCCCAGTAGCCCTAAGAGGGGAGAGATTGTAGCAATGATCCCTAAGATATCTATATATCTCTCTATGGTATATGCCTCCCTGGCTCCGGCTTCTTCCATATAGTCCTTTATGATTTCTCTCCTCATACCGGCATTTTTTATGGCTACCATGATTACAGAACATATGGGCGACGAACTCCTCTTGCATAACTGCTCTATGTCACCTAACCTTCCCATGCGGGTAAGCCTCTCCGCCTCATGGACAAGGGCAGGAGGTATGATCTTATCCCTTCTTAAGCTAAAGAGCCTTTCAAGGAATATAGCTATAGCAATAATTGAACATGCAAGCAGGGGCCACATCATGGGCCCGCCTTTTAGGAAAAATTCGTAGAGCGTCATATATCCTCCTGAACCGTTAGCATAAAATCAGCATTCTATATCCCACAAATGCCGATATTATTCAACTTTATTGATGGGAGGATGGTGCGGGGCGATGCGGAATATAATATCCATCCTGTCATTGCGAGAAGAGCATAATATCCATCCTGTCATTGCGAGGAGAGCATCATATCCATCCTGTCATTGCGAGGAGCTTAAGCGACGAAGCAATCTCAGAAAAGTCTGCAACCAATGGGATTGCCACGTCGGCCTAAAAACCTCCTCGCAATGACAGTAGGGCATACTTCCCTTAAGCGGCCCGATGAGGGCAAAAGGCCCCTACATTTTCCATAAGACTATTTTTCCATCTTTAATCTTTTCGACTCTCGACTCTCGACTACTCTTAATCACCCAACACTCAAAACCCAAAACTTTATTTATCATTCACCCATGATAAATAATCTTGTTAAAATAGGGGAGCATTAAATAAAATGACAGACATAATAATTTTTTTATCAACAGCCATACTCGGTCTTGTTACCGCATGGATTATCTCTAAACGTGGCAGGCATAAGACTTTAACCTCCCTGATTCCAGCGCTGGTCTTATTGTCTCTTATGGAGATCTTTCGTCTTGTTGCCCTAAGGAGTAAAGAGATATGGGCATTATCGTCTGCCTCATTTTTTGAGGCGGCCTGCGTGAGTGCAATCATCTGGTTTCTGGTCAGTATAGAAAGGAGTTTTGTAGAAAGGCAGATCCTTACAAAGGGCATTAAATTGGGTTTGCTGCTTATTTGTGCGACCTACGGCACACTGCTATTTATAAACCCGTGGCTGTTTGCAACCTATAATTTAAAAATGCTCCCCGTTCTTGGAATACTCGGTAAAGCTCAGGCAATCTTTATCTTATCCGGGGCCATCTTTTTCATATGGATGATTGAGAATATTCTGCGCTCTTCCACCGAGGATCAGAAAAGGGATATTAAATATCTGATCATGGGCGGGTTTGTTATAGGTGCATCTTTTATCCTGTATGCCATTTATCGCCTGACATATTTGACCGGGTCCAGGCAAGTACTACTTTTGTGTTCTATAATGTCATTTGCAGGCGTCTGGTTTATCATGGTTGCTTCAATAAGGACAAGGTTACTGGAAACAGATATATTCGTCACGCGTTATGTGGCATATCATTCCATTACCCTTATGGTAACAGGCGCATATCTATTAGGGATCGGCCTGGTTGCATATGTAGTGAGGTATCTTGGTATTGCCCCATCATTTCTGACCATAGGCCTGGTTGTATTTTTCCCACTTTTACTGCTTGCCCTTGTCCTAATCTCTCCGGATGCGAGGCGCAGGCTGAGGTTCTTTATCAATACCCGCTTTTTTACCAGCAAGTATGATTACCGAAGAGAGTGGAGGAGGCTGAGCCGCTATCTCACAGGGGCTGTTGATGAGAGAGAAATTGTTGATGTCACAGCGCATATTATCCTGGATAGTATGTACGTCAACGAACTGGCCATTTGGTTTTTAGATGGCAGTATTTATAAATGTGTCTTAAGCTATCCACCCCACATAGATGGGAAGACTATTGATAGAAGTCATCTTATTATTGATTATCTTGCGAGCAATCCTTATTTCTCAGGAAAGGTGCCGCGTCTGGTCAATGATTCGCTGTGGAACCGGATTATCTCAGAGCATAGTGATCTTTTGGATGCCGCAAATATTGAACTTGCCGTGCCTATGAAGGCAGAAGGCAAGATTATTGGACTGATAAGTGTGGGCAAGGAACCCAAAGGGGTGCCCTATGGACAGGATGATTTCGATCTGCTTGGGGCAGTGGCGACCCAGTCGGGTTCAGCGCTCATGAGGGCCAGATTTGCCCGGGAGCTTGCGGCCAATAAGGAGACCGCAGCCTTTGCCAGGATGTCTGCGTTCTTTCTTCACGATCTGAAAAATGCTGCGGGCAACCTGTCATTAATTGTTCAGAATGCCCCCCGTTTTATAGATGAACCAGAGTTCAGGCAGGATATGATATCTTCCGTAAAAGAGTCCCTGGGCCGTATAGATAAGGTTATGAATAGTCTCCAGATAATGTCCGAGAAGGAAGAGGTGGCCCAGCAGCAAAAGACAAATGCAAATGCCTTTATTACTGCATTAGTATCAAGACTGACGCCCAGATTGACAAACATGCATGTGATTAAGAGGATAGATAAAAATATTGATATGATCACAGATCCGGCGATGCTGGGAAAAATAGTCGAAAACATTATAATAAATGCAGTCGAGGCTGCCCCGGGGGGAGGCCGGATTATTATAGAAGCAATCCGTGATGCAGCAGGTGTGATAATCTCCATAGAGGATGATGGCCCGGGGATGGAAGAGGAGTTTGCCCGTCACAGGCTATTTAAGCCATTTCAGACTACCAAGCAAAATGGAACGGGTATAGGGCTCTGGCAGGTCAAACAAATCGTTGATCTTCTGGGGGCAAGGATTGATGTGGAAAATCACCCCGGCTCTGGTGTGAAGTTTATTATAGGGCTGCCCGGGTGAGGCGATAGTAAACAGTAAAAGAAGTTTTGGGTGTTGAATGTTGGGTTTTGAGCTTTGGGTGATTAAGAGTAGTCAAGAGTCGAGAGTTGTGAGTCAAGAGTCGAAAAAGCAATTTTAAGGTTTTACAACGGACAACGAACAACGGACTACTGACAAGCATTGTAGGGGCCTTTTGCCCTCATCGGCCTTGAAACCTTTACATAATACCCATATTGTCATTGCGGAACATAATATCCACTATGTCATTGCGAGCTTTAGCGAAGCAATCTCAAGGAGGCTTGCAACCAATGGGATTGCCACGTCGGCCTAAAAACCTCCTCACAATGACAGACAGACTTATGCGCAAAAGCCCGTTTATGGGGAATATGCACTACTAAATTGAGAAGCCGGCATTTCATAACTAAAAATCGCATCAGGACATAAAGGAGGTCATATGTCTGATAAAGATCATATACTTATAGTAGAGGATGAAGCTGCCCTTGCCAAGCAGCTTAAATGGGGACTTTCAGATACCTATGATGTTGCTGTTGCAGCAGATGCTGATCAAGCGCTTGATTTACTGAAGAAAAAGCGCCCACTTGTGACGCTCTTAGACCTTGGACTGCCACCGCATCCGGATACCGCTGAAGAAGGGCTTAAACTTATGAAGGAAATCCTGGTGTCCGCAGCGGCAACCAAGATAATCGTTATGACAGGTAATACTAATCGGGAAAATGCCTTAGAGGCTGTATCATTGGGGGCATACGATTATTATTCAAAGCCTGTTAACATAGGAGAATTAAAGATAATACTTAACAGGGCTATGCATATATCAAAGCTTGAGGGGGAGTTAACCGACCTTAAACGAATAGTCATTGATGATGCATACCTTGAGGGTATGATCGCGACAAGCCAAGGGATGATTGAGTTGATTGACAGGGCCAAAAAGGTTGCGAGCACAGATTATCCGGTATTAATTCAGGGAGAGAGCGGTACAGGCAAGGAACGTCTTGCCCAGGTGATCCATCATCTATCTCAAAGGGCAGATAAATCACTTGTTATCATTAATTGCGGGGCAATTCCGGAAAATCTTTTAGAAAGTGAGCTGTTTGGTCATGAAAAGGGCTCATTTACCGGTGCTTATACCAGGCATATAGGGAAACTCGAGGTGGCGGCCGACGGCACAGTGGTCCTGGATGAAGTAGGAGAACTCCCCTTGGCCCTTCAGGTAAAGTTGTTAAGATTCTTACAGGAAGGAACGATTGAAAGGGTAGGTGGGAGCAAGGTAATAGATATTGATGCCAGGGTTATTGCGATTACTAATGTGGATTTAGAAGATGCAGTTGAGAAAGGGCTCTTTCGTGAAGATTTGTATTATCGCTTAAATGTGGTCTCATTTAAGGTTCCTCCCTTAAGGGAACGTCCCGAGGATATTCCTGTGCTGGCAAGATATTTTCTGGATCTGTATGGCAGGGAGATAGGTCGCAAGTTTAAGGGATTTAGCCCTTCTGCCATGGATTTAATGACAAGCTATGAGTGGGATGGAAATATAAGGGAGATGCAAAACAAGATAAGACGGGCTGTGGTCATGGCAGAGACTAAAACAATAAGCCCTTTTGATCTTGGTTTTGATTCTGCCCAGGGTGAATGTGAGAACCTCAGATCTATACGTGACCAAGCAGAGGTAAAGGCAATAAAACAGGCGCTCATAAAATATAACTACAATATCAGCAAGGCAGCCATAGCATTGGAGATCAGCCGTCCTACCCTGCATGATTTGATTAAAAAGCATGATATAACAATCGATAGTCGATCCTCGTTTAGGAAGTGAACAGTAAACAGTAAAAGAAGTTTTGGGTTTTGAGCGTTGGGTTTTGGGTTTTGAGCGTTGGGTTTTGGGTTATACATCAAATGATCCAAGTCAAAAAATATTTCAATGTTCAAGGAAAATGTAGGGGCCTTTTGTCCTCATCGGCCCGCTTAAGGGAAATATGCCCTACAAAATTTTTTATATCATCCAGACCAATAAAACCTTCATCGGCCCAAGGGGTAACACCCCTTTGATTCCCCCTTTGAAGGGGGTTAGGGGGATGTCATCAAGGGAGTAACACCCCCCCGCCCCCCTCAAGGGGGGATGGATATTGTTAGATATTGAAAAAAATCGTGAGTAATCTTGATGGCTTCGTAAAAAGTCCAACTTTTGCGCCATCCTGCGTCTTTCGTCATTGCGGCGTACGGTAAGTACGCCTCATTCCTCAAGATTTGCGCGCCTTGAATTTGAAGCTTTTTACTTTGCCATCTAATTTTGACTTTTTATGAGTGCATCAATCTTGAACCAATCGAGAGGCAAAGAAAGACTTAGCTTCACTTTTTATCTCCTAGAATAAAACCCTAAACATAGAACTTTATCAAACCAATTAAACCAAATCAAACAAATTTATTATCCCACCCCAACCAATTAAACCAACCCTTATTTTGCATTCCAACCACCTTAAAGGGGCGGAGCTTTGTCCGTTTAAACCATGTTGCATTCAATTTTGAACATATAACCCAACACCTTTTTATCTTTCTCCTTGGCATATATAATCATAAAATGTATAATTTTATTAATAAGGCTTTTAATATGGAGGTATTATATATGGCGTCAATAGATTATGCCGTTGATGAAAAGGTGGCTGTTATTACCATGAATAGCGGAGAAAACCGATTCAATCTGACATTTTTAGGCGAGTTTCTTTCTGTCTTGGATACGATCGAGAATGATACTGATGCAAATGTACTTGTTGTAAAATCATCACACGAAAAGATCTTTTCCAACGGGATCGATCTTGACTGGCTTGTCCCCGTTATCCAAAAAAATGATACAGAAACAGCAAAGAAGTTTATCTACACTTTAAACAAACTTATAAAGAGATTGGTTATTTATCCCATGATCACTATCGCTGCCATAACAGGCCATGCATTTGCCGGTGGGGCAATTATGTGCTGTGCATTTGATTTTAGATTTATGCGTGCTGACAGGGGATTTTTCTGCTTTCCCGAGGTAGACCTCGGAATACCCTTTCTTCCAGGGATGATAGCGGTCGCAGAAAAGGCAATTCCTATGTATAAATTTGAAGAGATGAAATTCATGGGGAAACGTCTTACTGCCAAGGAGTGCGAAGAGCATCATATCATCATGAAGGCATGTCATATCGATAATCTGATGACAGAGGTCCTCTCCTTTGCAAAAGGTCTGAACAAGAGGAGGGAGGTAATCTCCGAGATGAAGAAGGGTATGTATAAAGACGTTGTACATGTTATAGACGTTGAAGACCCTCCGGTTATTGAATTAGGGAGGTTTAACATATGACAAACTCGTAAAAAGCTCCGCTATGCCGACACGTCGGCATTATAATGGAAAGTAACTTATGTTTTTAACAAATTTGTTATTTCCGGCAAATATTAAAAAATATTAACAACTTATAGCGCATTTGCAGATTTAAGTTACTTGGAAGTCTGAAAAACACTCTTTTGTCATTCTGAGCGATAGCGAAGAATCTGATATCATTGAGATTCTTCGTCGCTCCGCTCCTCAGAATGACACCGTGTGGACTTTTTACGAATGTATCACATATAGTTTATATGAAAACAGTGAATAGTGAATAGTAAAAAAGGTGTTGGGTTTTGGGTGATTAAGAATAGTCGGGAGTCGTGAGTCAAGAGTCGAAAAGGCAAGAGATAAAAGACGAAAGATAGAAGATAAAAAAATAGTTGCAGGGCACAAAGCTTTGTAGGGGACTTTTGCCCTCATCGGCCCGCTTAAGGGAAATATACCCTACAAGGATAAAATCCGTATAAAAATGGCGGCATCGTAAGACAGGACAAAAAATTATTGATAGATGTTTTATTTGATGTTAAACCTAGTTCGCAATTCGGTTTTTGCAGGCATAATGCAATTTTTTGTGACCGGCTGATGAGGAGAAGATGAAGCAAGGGTATCTTGGAGTAGATATTGGGAGCTCATATCTAAAGATTTGGCACGAGGATAATAAGGGCAATCTTTTATACAAGAAGAATATACATCACAGGGGGTCTCCAAGGGATGTACTTCTTGAAGAGATATTGAACTTAAGTCCAAGGCCGATTTCAGTGTGTTTTTCAGGTAATATTGTAGACCTCAGTATTGACAAATGGCGCCATGATGGTCTGCTGGCAGAGATCGATTATCTAAGACAAAGATATCCTCACGATATTCTTTTAATAATGGGTGCGCAAAACATAGAGGTAGTAAGTGTTGACAGTAAAGGGCGGATTATATCCTATCAAACAAATCCCCCCTGCGCCTCTGGTACCGGTTCTTTTTTGGATGAACAGCTGAAAAGATTGGGGCTGAGCCTTTCAGAGATCTCTAAAATCCCGATCGATGAGGGTGCGCCACTTGTCGCCACCCGTTGTGCTGTGTTTGCAAAGACTGACCTTATACATTTGCAGCAAGAGGGCTATGATGCGGAGGCCATGTATAATGGTCTGTGTCAGGGGATGGTGATATCCGGGCTTAAGAGCGTATTTGGCGGCCGCCTTCCTGATGGTGAAGGTATATTAGCCTCTGGTGGGCTTATGGCCAACCCCCACATAAGGTATTTCTTAAAGAAGAGGATGCCAAAGATAGGGATAGCATCTGAGCCTGCATTTTTCAGGGCCATAGCGCTCTCTAAAAAGGCAAGGGCCTGTAATAATGATCTGGAAGGTTTTGTATCTGGCATGGAAGGGCTCAAACCCATGTCCTTTGAGGATGCGGGGGCCAGGGCGCTTACATTGGAGAAAAGCTCCTTCCCCTCCCATGAGATGAAGAGAAAGATAGATAACTTTGGCAATGAGATATGGCACAATATCTCTTCAGGCGAGTCATTTGATGCATCCTTGGGCGTAGATATAGGCTCTACATCAACAAAGGCTGTGCTTGTAGACGGGTCAAACAATATACGGCTTGATATATATACCGATACAGCCGGAAACCCCATTGAGGCAACAAGGCGTATCTTTTATAGCATAGATAACCTGCGTAAGAGACTTGGATTAACACTTAACGTCGTAGCATGCAGCACCACTGGGTCCGGTCGCAAGCTTGTGGGGGAAATAATAGGAGCTGACCTTATTATAAATGAGATTACTGCACATGCAAAAGGGGCATTGATGCTTGATCCTGATGTGGAGACCATCTTCGAGATAGGGGGGCAGGACTCCAAATTTATCCGCCTGGCTGATGGCCGGGTTGTTGATGTGAATATGAACTATGTCTGCGCGGCAGGTACAGGCTCTTTTGTAGAAGAACAGGCGGATATTCTGGATATGAGATTGGATGAAATCGGAGATGAGGTGATGAATGTCACACCTTTGACGAATTCTGATCGTTGCACTGTATTTATGGGCCAGGAGATAAACCGACAGTTATCAGCGGCCCAGCCAAAGGAAAGGATTATGGCAGGGGTGCTGGTTGCCATATTTAAAAACTATATAAATCGGGTGGTTGGCAATAGATTTTACAATAAAGAGAGGATTGTATTTCAGGGTGCAACTGCAAGGAATAAAGGGCTTGTTGCGGCGCTTGAGCAACTCACGGGCGCTCAAGTTATAGTATCTCCCTTTTGTCATGTGCTGGGCGCCTATGGCGCATCCATCCTTGCCAGGGAGAGGATAACCGGAGAAACCTCATTTAGGGGGTTTATTATCCCGGATGTAAAGATCAAGGAGTTCCATTGCAAGGGGTGTGAAAACAATTGCAGAATCACTGTTGTAAATCTGGGAGCCAGGAAGATAAGCTGGGGCTATATGTGCGGGAGAGAACAGGATTCCGCACCAAAGGGCAAGACACCCAATCCGGCATTCGGAATAAGAAATGAGCTTTTGGATGAATATCAACCCGGGCAAAGGCATTTATCGCGGCCTCATTTTAGGATGCCTGCGCTTTCTCTTTATGAAGAGTATCTGCCTTTCTGGAGCGAAGTCGGGAAGGCCTTAGGCTTTGATATTGAGGCATGTTATCCTAGTGACGACGAGATAAAAAGAGAGCTTAATAATATAGGCGCGGGGGATTTCTGCTATCCCATAAAGGTGGCTATGGCATGTGCAAATATAACAATTAACAGATTCAAGGATGATAAGATCCTCATCCCCTATCCAGTCCAGGAGGAAAAGGACGATAGTATAAGGCCTAGAAGTCTGTACTGCCCATTTATTACTGGTATGGCTGCATTTTACAGGGATGAGTCTCATGCCGGCAGGGTATTCACGCCTGTAATTGACCTAAGTAAAGGGATCTCCCGGCAGGCAAAGACCCTGGAGATGTCCTTCAAGGCCTTGGGCTTAAAACGCATTCCAAGGGCAAAGATCGAGAAGGCTGTAGAAAAAGGGATATCAGAGCTTAAAAAATATAGAAAGAGGATAATAGAAAAGGGGAGGCCCATTCTTGATGATTTAGATAACCCGTCTGAGGCTCAAAAGACCATAGTGATCCTTGGCAGACCCTATAACCTATACCATAAGATCCTTAACCTGGGGATACCGGAGCTGATAGAATCTTTGGGCTATAAAGTAATCTCCATGGATATTATGCCAGAGACGGTTACAAATAAGGATGTGGTGAGGTTATACCCTGACATGTACTGGTGCCAGGGACAGCGGATATTGAAAAAGGCTATAGCTATCAGCAACAGGCCGAATATGTTCCCGCTTGTCATATCTAACTTTTCATGTGGCCCGGATTCTTTTTTATTGACCTATTTTGAAGAGATATCAAGAGATAAGCCCTATCTTATACTGGAGATGGATGAACATGGCTCGGCCACAGGGTATCAGACAAGGATTGAGGCATTTCTTGATATGGTAGAGCATTACCGGGAGTTTAGCATGCCTGCTGCAAGCAAGATAAAATCACCGGATGTCCCTGAGTTGAAGATTAGATATAAACTAAAGGATGTGAAAGATCGCACAAGGATATGGATACCCCAGATACATCCTTATATACCGCAATTATGGGCTGCAACGCTAAAGAGGTATGGGTATAATGCATATCCAACAGGAGAAGAGACTAGCTTAGAGTGTAATAAAGGTCGTTCCTATTGCAGGGGAAGCGAGTGTCTTCCTGCCTCTGTGACTATAGGTAAATTTTTGTCCGTGGCAGGTAATGGCTCGCACTCTTTGGAGGATGTCCTTATTATGCCCAGGGCAGAGGGTCCATGTAGATATGGTCAATATGCAACCCTCCAATCAAAGGTCATAGACAAGGCCGGGGTTAAAAATGCATCAATATTCTCGCCCACGTCTGAAGACGGATATGACTTCCTTACACCTGAGATGCGAAAAGAGATGTGGAAGGCGATCTGCGTGGGCGATAGTCTATTTAAGTTGAGGTGCCGCAGCATCCCGTACATTACACCTAGAGATAAGGCGCTGGCTGTATTCGACCGTGCCTTAGAAGACATCCGCCATCTTATGGAAAGGGGTATGCCCTGGGATAAGTATCTAAGATCATTTGTAAAAAAGCTGAGAACAGAGGTTGACTATAGTAAACCCAGGAAGCCTATTGTGGGCATAGTGGGGGAGATATTTGTCAGGATGAACAACTTTTCCAACCAACACATTGTGGATGTAATAGAACTATCAGGTGGCGAGGCATGGCTGGCCCCGATGACAGAGTGGATACACTATGTGGATGAACTTGTGGCGAGAAAGAATGGTAGCGGCAGTAAGGCGCTTTCATACATCAAAAGCCATTATCTACACAAGATAGAAAGAGACATCATTGCCCTGTTTTCTCCCATCCTGGATGACTTGGAAGAGCCTCATATAGGTGAAGTGCTTGAAAAGGCTCAAAGATTCATACCCTTTGAATTTGAAGGCGAGGCAATACTTACCATAGGCAGGGCAAAGGTCTTTGCAAATCAGGGGGTAAGCCTGGTGGCAAATTGCGCACCATTTGGGTGTATGCCAGGCCGCATTACCTCGTATATATTTCAGGCTAATCCCGAATTTTTGAATATACCTACGGTCAACCTGTTCTTCGATGGAACCGGCGACCTGGCATCCCAGGTAGGGATATACCTGCGTTCCATTAATGATACAGACACTAGGATTGGAGAGGTAAAATGAGTGAAAACCTCTGTTTTTTTGCAGGCAAAGAGGCCCTATCCCTGATAAGGGAGCAGGGACTTTCCCCGGACATGGTAAGGGTGATAGCCGGCGCTGCAGGTGGCCCCAAATGGCTGGTCTTGGATGGTATCGATCGGGCAATCTTTTTTACGTGGCTTAAAGACAATAACAGGCCCGTGTTTCTTGTCGGGTCTTCAATCGGCACCTGGCGTTTTGCAGCTATCGCACAGGCAAACCCGGAAGATGCCTATAATAGGTTTGAAGATGCATATATCCATCAAAGCTATTTATCAAGGCCATCGGCTAAGGATGTATCTATAGAAGCAACCAAAATTTTAGACGCCTATCTCAGTGATGGCGGGGCAAGGAGTATATTAAACCATCCATATATGAGGCTTAATATACTGACAACCAAATGCAGATGCCCTGCTTCAAGTGAGAATATAATAGCATTATGTCTTGTTTTATTAGGGGCCCATATCTTAAATACTGTTGACAGGGGGAATTTGAAGGTCTTTTTCAAAAGGGCGCTATTTTATGACCCCAGAGACATCCCCCCATTTTTTCATATGGATGGGTTCCCGATCCATAGGGCTCCCATTACAGAAAAAAATATAAGGGATGTTATCCTTGCATCTGGCTCCATTCCCGTAGTTATGGAAGGGGTTAAGGATATACCAGGGGCGTCTCCAGGGATGTATCGGGACGGAGGCTTGATAGATTATCACATAGATATACCATTTATTAATAATGATCATAAAGGAATCGTACTTTTCCCACATTATATAGATCGTATTATACCAGGCTGGTTTGATAAAAGGCTGCCATGGAGGGGGCCAAAGAATTCACACATGGATAGGGTCGTAGTTGTGTGCCCATCAAGGGCGTTTATAAATCGCTTGCCACACAAGAAGATCCCGGACAGAAATGATTTTATGCATTTTAAAGGCCGTGACACCAGGCGCATAGCCTATTGGGAGAAGGTTGTTAAGGAAAGCTACCACCTTGGGGATGAATTCCTGGAGGTCCTTCAATCAGGGAAGATCAGAGAAAGGATACGGCCTTTGCCTTATTGATGAATCTGGCTCCCAACACCACACAGGATGACGATCAGCTACCTGTGCAAAGCTCTCTATAGATCAATTGACATATAAGAAGGCTTCTGTTAATCACTGCATAATACGCATATTGTCATTGCTGGCTTTGATGACGGGATAGATAATTATGCAAAGGTCTCATAATCTTATCGGAGGATATAAGTGACCTTGGCTGAGATAAAAAAGCTCCTGGATGCTGATGTTATTGTTGGAGAGGATCATTTGAATATCGAGGTGGAAACAGCTTTTGGAGCGGATCTAATGAGTGATGTCCTTGCCTTTGCCACGCATGGTTGTCTGCTCATCACAGGACTTACCAATCCTCAATGTGTGAGGATAGCTTACACACTTGATATAGCAGCAATTATCCTTGTAAGAGGAAAAAGACCTTCAGATCAAGCCGTTCAACTGGCTAGGGAGTTAGGAATCCCTGTGTTGGTCACAGAATATATCCTGTTTGAGGCATGTGGAAAATTATATCAAAACGGGATTGTGGGGTGTATAAGAAAGGTTGGAGAAGATGTTGAATCTTGCAGAAAGTAAAGGGCAATTTGAGGCCGGCTTCCCTGTAAAAGGGGGGGGTTTTACAGATGCCGGGCTGGTCTCCGGCAGGATAAAGACTGTCTTGAGGGAAAAGGCCCTCCCTGAAAATATTATCAGAAGGGCTGCTATTGTAATCTTTGAAGCAGAGATCAATATAATTTCCTATGCTGAAAAGGGGATTATTAGTTGTTCTACAACCCCGGATTTGTTGATAATCGAGGCAATAGATGAAGGACCGGGTATTGTTGACATTGAATTGGCCCTCCAGGAGGGATATTCCACTGCAGATGATATCATCAGGGAACTGGGGTTTGGGGCAGGGATGGGATTATCTAACATAAAAAGGTATTCCGATGAATTTGAGATATCTTCCGAGGTAGGTAAAGGAACGCGTTTGAAAAGCATCATTAAAATAACATGGGGTATATAATGAGACCTTTGCGTAATACCCATATTGTCATTGCGAGGAGGTTTTCAGGCCGACGTGGCAATCCCAATGGTTGCAGGCACTTCTGAGATTGCTTCGTCACTTAAGCTTCTCGCAATGAATATACAAACAATTATGCAAAGGTTTCATAACAATTAGGGGCGGAATTTTATGGATTTAGAATTTATTGTAAATAAGTTGAATTTGAATGTCAGGTGCTGTGAGGGCAATCTGAAGAGAGAAGTATTAGGGGGATATGTTGGCGATCTCCTAAGCGACGTGATGGCAAACAGCAAAAAAGGGGATGTGTGGGTCACCCGTCAGATACATCAGAATATCGTTGCAGTTGCTTCTCTAAAGGAACATGCCGGGATAATCCTTATTCAAGGAGTCAGCCCTGAGAAGGATACCATTGAAAAGGCCTCAAAAGAGGGCATCCCTGTCATGATATCAGAGGTTTCCGCCTTTGAGACAGTGGGGAAGATATACCAACTAGTGAACAGTGAATAAAAAACAGTGAATAGTAAAAAAGGTGTTGGGTTTTGAATGTTGGGTTAATAAAAAACAGTCGAGAGTCAAGAGTCGTGAGTCGAAAAAGATAGTCGAGAAGACAAAAGATAAAAGATGAAAGATAGTTTTATGGGAAATGTAGGGGCATTTTGCCCTCATCGGCCCGCTTAAGGGAAATATGCCCTGCTGTCATTGCGAGCTTTAGCGAAGACAAACCGGGGACCCACACAAAGTGTGGGGGCTTAAGCGAAGTGAAGAATCTCAAAGTGCTTGCAACCAATGGGATTGCCACGTCGGCCTAAAAACCTTCTCGCAATGACATGGTAAGTGACTTTTTGCGAAACCATCAACAGTAAAGTGAGTAGTAAAAAAGGGATCAGCTTTCAGAGATAGTTGTTCTCCCGGCACGTCAGTTATTTTAAGGTTTGGGTAATGCCAAGAATATTTAATTGCGATCTACACATACATACCTGCCTTTCGCCATGTGCAGACCTGGATATGTATCCAAGGGTTTTAGTTGAGAAGTCTCTGGAGAAAGGTTTGGATATCATTGCTATATGTGACCACAATTCTTCGGAAAATGTCCAATACGTGATTAAGGCTGCTCAAGGCAAGAAGCTCATTGTCCTGCCGGGGATGGAGGTGACAACAAAAGAAGAGGTGCACATCCTGGCATTATTTGATAGATTAGATGAACTGCTCCTTCTTCAGGAAATCGTCTACAATGCCTTACCAGGCAAAAATGATGAAAATCTGTTCGGGTGTCAGGCTATAGTGAATGAGGCAGACGAAGTAGAGGGATTAAGTGAGAGATTGTTGATTGGGGCAACCACCCTTTCACTCAAGGAATGGGAGGAAAAGGTTCATACGCTAGGCGGGCTTGCTATTGCCGCCCACATAGATAGACAGAGCTTCAGTGTGATCTCCCAACTGGGCTTCATACCCGAGGACATCAAATTTGATGCCCTGGAAATTTCTACAAGACTTGAGATTGATGAAGCAAGGAAGGAATATCCACAGCTTTTAAGCTATCCCTTTTTAAAATCGTCGGATGCCCATTTCTTGAATGACATAGGAAGTGCATCTACAAGATTTTATTTGGAAGAAGGTACAATAAGTGAGATGAAGATGGCCCTGGAAAAAAGGAATGGGCGCTATATTATGGAGTAGAAAATGCTGGAATTGGCTTTGCATATCCTGGACATAGTAGAAAATTCTGTGAGAGCCGGGGCAGATTTGGTAGATATCAGAATTTGTGAGGACACTGTAAAAGACAAATTTTCCATAGAGATTGCAGATAATGGGAAAGGTATGGATAAAGACACCATTAAAAAGGCCCTTGATCCTTTTTATACTACCAAGAAGGTGCGGGATGTGGGGCTGGGTCTTCCAATGCTTTTTCAGGCGGCCAGGATGGCGGGAGGCAATTTTGATATAGACTCAAAAGAGGGGAGGGGCACAAAGGTTATAGCAGGATTTAAACGCTCTCACATAGACCGGCAGCCTTTGGGCAATATTGCGAGCACCCTAATCGCTCTAATTACAGGAAACCCTAAGGTGGACTTTGTGTACACGCATGATAAAGATTCAAAAGAATACATTCTTGATACAAGGGATATAAGAAAAACACTTGAAGATATCCCTTTAAATAGTGTAGAAGTTTTGAAGTTTATAAGAGAGAATATTAAGGAAGGCATGGAGGAGATAAATAAGTGAGATAGTCTCATGACTAATGAATAAAAAGGAGCAATTATGGAGACTACATTTTCAGCGTATCAGGTGAAAAAGATTGACGATAAATTTATTGGCAAGGTAGAGAGACTTAAGATCAGTGATTTGCCCCAAGGCGATGTATTAATCAAGGTGACATGTTCTTCATTCAACTACAAAGATGGGCTATCTGCTACCGGCAATCCTGGTGTTACCCGCAAATATCCGCATATCCCGGGGATCGATGCGGCCGGGGTTGTGGTGGAAAGCGCTTCATCCGGATTCAAGCCCGGAGACGAGATCCTTATTACCGGATATGATCTTGGTATGGACACGGATGGTGGTTTTGCACAGTACTGCAGAGTCCCTTCTGATTGGGTTGTGCCGTTACCGAAGGGGCTTTCTTTAAAGGAGGCCATGCTTTTTGGCACAGCAGGCTTTACAGCCGCCCTGTGTGTGAATCATCTCATTCATAACAGGGTAACCCCTGAAAATGGGCCTGTCCTTGTAACAGGTGCATCAGGCGGGGTTGGCAGCGTGGCTGTCTCTATATTGGCAAAACTGGGCTATGATGTTACTGCCAGCAGCGGGAAAAAGGACCAGTATGAATTCTTGAAGAAAATTGGGGCCGGCGAGGTTATTTCCAGACAGGATGTTCAAGAAGATTCAAACAGGCCGTTTTTAAAGCCGCAGTGGGCAGGGGTGGTTGAAACCGTCGGAGGAAAGACCATGGAGTACGTGCTGCGTACTACTAAATATATGGGAAGCGTTGCCTCCTGCGGGTTAGTTGGGGGAGCTAATTTTGCGACCACAGTATTTCCTTTCATTATAAGGGGGGTAAGCCTCCTGGGCGTTGATTCAGTCCAGTGTCCCATGGGCTTAAGATTAAAGATCTGGAATAAACTCTCTTGCTCGTGGAAGCCTGATACATTAGATCTGCTTTCCAGCACGATCGACCTTGATGGTATCGATGCTGCAGTAAAAGATATACTAAATGGAAAGATAAAAGGAAGGACCTTAGTAGAACCAAAAAGCCAGCTAGATTAAGTATGATGGATTGGGAGGATATTTAAAGCAATGTACAAATCTTATGACGAAGCCTATCATCGCTCTATTGAAGAAACGGAGCGCTTTTGGGGCGAAGCCGGCGGCGCTCTTACGTGGGATAAGAAATGGGATAAGGTTTTAGATGATAGTAGGGCGCCTTTTTATAAATGGTTTTCAGGTGGAAAACTTAATACCTGTTATAATGCGCTTGACTGGCATGTGTAAAATGGCAGGGCAGATCAGATT
>JAYEFR010000091.1:0-3500 GCA_034716155.1 Thermodesulfobacteriota bacterium | reverse complement strand
TGGGTGATACTGTACAATAGACAGAACCAAGACGTTTGAATTAGTCTTCAGTATGACGAAGTAGAGTCATTAGAAACCACAATGTCTTTATTCACTTGTCTTTTCCATGATTCGCCTGTTTCCCAGTTAACTACTGTGTAGCCTAGTTTGGTAAGCATCTCTGGGAAAATATGATGGTCAGGTTGACGTGTGATATTTCCAAACATGTGGGGATTTACATCTATCAACATTTGAATTATCTGCCGCCATGAATATGCAGTGGTTGCTGAGGCATTCGGACCAGAAAGTATCAGCGCCAGGTTTTCGGTATCCATTGTTGCTATCAGAGATAATACCTCCCCATCGTCAATTACTTTGTGGATAGAAAGAATCAATGGACGCACTAAGAGAGCTGTCATCTTTTCCATGTTGACTTTATTGACTTTCCAGCCCACACTCAGCCACGAGCCAGCCTGGGGATGCGATAGGCTGTTCGCCCACCAAGCCCGATGAGTGTAAGCCGAAGGGGGCAGCGCAAATCCAAGAATCTGCTCAATCTGTTGAAAGGTGAGGGATACGGTGACTTCGTGTTGCTTCACCAGATAGTCACCCAAAAGACGATATTTTCGCATGATATTCCCCTTATAATATGAACTCTTCGTTATCGTTCAGTATGTGCACATTGGGAAAGAGCGATGGATATGTCTGTGGCTGGAATGTGTGAATCGGCACGACGCATTTGGGATTAAAGGCTTTTACCAGCCGCTCTAAGTCCCGTTCTGGTGCGTGGCCACTGGTGTGAATTGTTTCGAATTCAATCCCTTGGCGCTGCAAAGGCTTACGAAAATCACTCCGCTCAAGATAACCCTCCCACATTGAATAGATGCCTAATGCTCCGGTAAGGTCCCCCAGATAACCGATGAGCCTCTTAAAAGCAGAATTGTATTTAGTTACCATCACCATGTTCTTTTTATCTCTGCTGATTTCTTCTTTATAAATCCTGGCAGATACACACTTTTCCACAAAACTATCCAATCCATTGTCCCTCAACATCTTTCGGTGACCCCAGAAGTAGAATACGCGGATATTGGGCCACCAGTATTGAGGCAATTTATCCGATATGTCTTTCAGACTGTCCAAGATGTAGGCAGTATAAAGGTCTATTACAAGCGTTTGGCGAGTGCGTTTTGCCGCTCGGTAAATAGAGACAAGCCTGTCGATATTCTGAGATGAGCAGAATACAAACGCTATGTTACTCTTATTCTTGAACATGCTCGCCATTTTAACTTCAACCGCTTCCTCATCCTTGTACTGGCCTTCGCCCCTGCCCAACATAGAGCCTTCAAGCAATAGGTAATCTATATCCTTCACAGGATGATGAAGCATGTTTTCAAAGAGGATTCGTTTTCGGCCATGACCGCGAAAGTCACCGGAGTAGAGTATCTTCTTGCCCTCGCCCTCAATAAGAAAGGCTGCTGCGTCAAAACCTGAGTGGTCAACCAACTGTGGGATAATAACCAGGTCATCGATTATGAAAGGTTCCCGCATTTTGAAAGTAGTCACATTCCTCAAGTTTGCTTTTGTTGGGATGAAGATGTCCGATGCCTCGATTAGTGCTTGGCTACCTTTGCTCATATAAACTGGTATTTCGGGGTTAATATACCGCAGAAGGCCATAGTGGTCCTGATGAGGATGAGAAATAAGAACAGCGTCAACACCCTTTTCTTCGCTAGCATATAATCCGCTGACTCCCGGCAGTACGCGGCTTTCTATTAATTCAGGAATACTCTTACCTTCAAGTTGCTTACTGTCAAAGGGTTCATTTTGCGCATTTACCAGGGGCATGCCCAGGTCAATAATAATCCGTGTTTCTTTCGACTGGAGTTCAACACAGCTACCGCCGATTTCTTTGGTCCCACGATGGATGATTAGTTTCATTACTTAGGATTCTCCAATATAAGGAGTAGGCGGATACACTTGATTGCGAGGTTGGAACGAAAAATCTTTAATAGCTGTCCAATTATCAATAGCACTTTCAATAATTGTCACTTTTTGTTGACCGCACTTAATTTCAACCTCACGAGATGGGTTATCACTTTTTGATCTTGGCCATACGATTATTCGGCCACATTTAGATAAATCAACTTTTTCGTTTGTACAGGCACTCAGTAGTTTTTCGAATTCAAGTTTATATCGCTGTACATGTTCTTGATATTCCTTTAGTTGAACCAGTAATCGTCCTAAATTTCTCCCTGATTTCAGTTCAATGAATACAGGAAAGTGGTTGCCGTCGCATTTACCAAGTGCCAAGATATCAAGCCGTCTAATTGGTGGGTTATTCTGATCACCAAAAGACACTTCATCTAAAGCAAAAAGTAATTCATCATAGATGCTGTTGTTCAGTCCTAGGCAAGTTTTGAGATTCAGTTTGTCGTTGATGGCTTGTTTAATCAGCCAAGCCTGTGCACGCTTTTCAGGGGTAGATCTGTCTGGTGTATCTTTTTTTGGCTCCTTCTCAAAATGACTAATTACCTTTTTTATATCACTGGTAGGTCCTGAAGCAAAACCAAGAAGCGGGTGTTCCAAGTCGAGGGATACCGCTGTATAACCATTCCCCCCGATTCTAATATACCAATCTTCTCCCCATCCATTAGGAGGGTCTGCTAGGAAGAATCGCCGTTGTTTAGCCCATTCTGTCATTTTATTCAGACGACATTGAATGATTTCATCTCTATTTTGACTCATTAATATATCCTACCTTCCTTGATTTTTCCTGAGGATATTATAGCACACTATTATTAGCCTCTTTGTTTCATATATTACATTCAGTAAATTGTACCAACAAGAATGTCAAAACCATCGTGTATAATACGGTTGTTGATTAGAGCTAGGTCATTGGAAACAATAAAGATATGAGAAATATTAGCTTGGAACTCGGCAAACATTTCATTGAAGAATGTAGTTATGATTTAGCTGTCAATGCTCTAACAAAGGCTATTGTGATAGAGCCACATAATGCACAAATTTATGATTTTCGGGGGATTGCTTATGGTAGCAACCGAGAATACCATAAAGCTATTGCTGACTTTAATATGGCCATAGAGATTGATAATCAACTGGCTGCTGCGTACAACAACCGGGCTCTGTCCCATTGGGCGTTGGATATGATTGAAGAGGCTTTGAATGACATCAACAAGGCTATTGAGTTGGACTCAGATGTTGCCGTATTCTTCGTAAATAGCGGTCTTATTCAGTACGCAAAGGGCGATTTCCAGGAAGCTGTATTAGATTACAGCTTAGCCATAATAATATCGGGTTTTACCGGAATAGATGCATATAATGGCAGAGGTGAAGCCTATGCTGAGGTAGGCGAATATCAAAAAGCTTTGGCTGATTTTGATCGATCATTAGCTCTCAATCCAAACGATGTTGTTGCATTTGCCAATTACGCTTTGGTCAACAACCTACTCAAAAAACAAGCGCAATCCGATAATTAATGGCCAACCGTATTATTAAACAAA
>JAYEFR010000090.1:0-3504 GCA_034716155.1 Thermodesulfobacteriota bacterium | reverse complement strand
TATGTCATACTAGCTCAGATAAGAGAAAGGAGGATGGCATGGCAATAAAGGTAGAACCTCTGGTTTCAAATAATGCCCCCGCACCCGATAATACCGACATTTATCTTTTCCATATCAGCCCCCTAATGAACTCACAAAGAGTCTAAAACGGCGTCATTGCGAGTGAAGCGAAGAATTTCGTGGAGCATAACCATATGATATTATTAGATTGCTTCGTCGCTTAAGCTCCTCGCAATGACAGCCAATGATTTTTTGTGGAATCATCCCCCTTAATATTTCAAGGGAATCTACCCTTGATAATAAGCATCCCCCTTCTCGAGGGCCTTGTCCATGATGCCGACCCCCTCGTCGATCTCATCCTTGGTGACGATGAGGGCTGGCGCCATAGCAATGACATTGCCCGGGTTTGCTGCCATGGCTATCATCCCAAGCTCGCCAAGCCTTTTTGCTACCTCAAGCTTGGGATTTATGCCCGGACGAATCTTTGCGTCCAGAGGCATTATGGGTTCTTTTGTCTTGCGGTTTTTTACCAGCTCTAAACCTACAAACAGCCCGAGCCCGCGGACATCACCGACACATGGATGTTTCGCTTTTAGCTCCATTGCCTTTTCAAGGAGGTATTTACCCATCTTCCCGGAATTCTCGATGAGTTTGTCTTCCTGGTAGATTTGTATCACCCTTAGTGCGGTTGCGCAGCCAAGGGCATGTCCTGCATAGGTGGCGCCGTGGCTGAAAAACTGTTCTTTAAAGTGGTCTCCTATATGCTTTCTGACAATAGTAGCCCCAAGCGGCACATACGCACCTGTTAAGCCTTTCGCCATAGTCATAATATCAGGCACCACTCCCCAGTGATCCATGGCAAACCATTTGCCTGTGCGGCCGAATCCGCTCATGATTTCATCTGTGATCATGAGGATTCCCCACTTGTCGCAGACCTTCCTGAGCATGGGGAAGTATTCTTTTGGGGGCACGATAATACCGTTGGCACCGGTCACCGGCTCACAGATAATACCAGCCACCTTATCGCCGCCACCCTCTAGTTCAATCACTTCATCTATGTATTTTACGCACTGGAGATCACACTCAGGATACTTTTTACCGAACATGCAGCGATAACAGTATGGCTGCGGGACTCTAACCAAATCCGTCCCTCCTAAAACCTGCGCCCAGTTCCTGGCATCTCCAATAGAAAGTGACATGGAGGTAGCTGTTGCCCCATGATAACTCCGATACCTTGAAAGTATCTTTCGGCGACCTGTATACTGGTGGCAAATCTTTACTGCAGCCTCATTGGCCTCTGTCCCGCCAAGGGAGATGAAAGAACGGGAGAGGTCACCGGGCGTAATCTGTTCCAGCATCTTTCCCAGAAGCGCTCTTGGCCTTGTTGACATGCTTGGCGCAAAAGAGCACAGCGTATGCGCCTGCTCACAGATTGCATTCACCACCCTTGGATCCTGATGCCCGATGTTATGGCTCACAAAGCAGGAGCTGAAGTCCAGACGCTGCCTTCCATCCTCGGTGGTAAACCGGACACCCTTTGCAGAGACTACCCGCAAAGGAGATTGGGTAGGCTGATAAGACCAGGAGTGGAATATGTTTTCTACTTCATAAGAATCCAGGTCTTCTTTAGTTGATGGGATATTCTTCAAGTCAATCATTTATTCCTCCTGCACAAGTAATTATGGATAATACCAAGTTACAATTAATGACAAAGAAACAATTCTGCAAAGGTCTCAAGTAGTATTACTTCTCCTTTCGAAATCTATCTATGGCGTTTAAAGCCTTTGCCGCGACTTTCATAAACAGGGGCTCCTTCTCTTTACCTGGCCCGCCACTTGCGAGGCCCGGCATCTTACGTTCAGGGCCGTACATATCCTCCATCATCTTTAAGACCTCTTTCTTTATCATCCCCCGCAAGGGCACATTTGCTATCATCCCATACATGGCGGCATTCCCCTTTGAGGCAAGGCCCGGCTTCCCTCTTACATACTCAACCGATTTTTTAAGGTCAGATATATATTCATCTATCACCCTCTCATGTAAAGGCGTTACCATTACATGCAGGGCCTTTGGTTTCTGCAGGCGGTCAATGGTCCATCCCTTTTCTTCCATTTGATCACCAACTGCGTAGATATTCAGGTTTTTAGAGCGAGACTTATATGCAAACACGCTCATATCAGGGTTGCCAACGACCTCAAGTTCCGGGATTGATCCTATCCCATCCAGGATCTTTTTTGTTGTCTCCATCACGATCCTGGTCTTCTCAAGATAGCCATCTTCACCAAGGGCCTTCATTGATGCCCATGCTGCTGCAATGGCCCCTCCGGGCCTTGTCCCCAGCATACCTGCGGAGGCATAGATCCCACCGGACCAGTCGGTATATACATAAATCTGATGTCTCATGTAATCCATATTTCTGTATAAAACAGTGGATGCACCTTTTGCGCTATACCCGTATTTATGCACATCCGCAGAGATAGATGTCACCCCGGGCACCCTGAAATCAAAGACAGGAATATCATATCCAAGCCTTTCAACAAATGGCAGTATAAATCCCCCCAGGCATGAATCAACATGGAGAGGGATGTTATTTTCATGAGCAATTGCCCCCAACTCCTCAATAGGGTCAATAACTCCATGCGGATATGATGGAGCAGAACCTAAAAGCATTATTGTGTTCCTGTTGATCAGCCTTTTTACCGCCTCCGCATCAACCCGATAATTTTTATCAAGGGGGGCATGAATTATTTTCACATCAAAATAATGAGCAGCCTTTTTCCAGGCAGGATGAATAGACTCAGGTGCTATCATCTCCGGTTTTGTGATCCATAGTCTTCTCTTAGACCTGGCAAGATCACGGTAAGTCGCTACAGGCAGCAGACAACTCTCTGTCCCGCCGGATGTCATGGAGCCAACCACATTTTTATCCCCATTCAACATGCTTGCACTCATACGAATCACTTCAGACTCAAACCTCTTGAGACTCTGAAAGGCCATTGGATTCAGCCCATTCTCAGAAAAATACAGGCCATATGCCTCTTTTAAAAACTGGGTATGCTCCTCCCCTATATAATACACAAGACTCCATGTCTTGGCATCCCTGTAGTTCGCGTCATCCTTGTTGTAACTCTTCATCATATCCAAAACAGCTTTTTTATCCATGCCTTTTTTCGGAATTTTAAAGTTAGTATTATTCATATTCTCTCCCTTAAATCATTTATAGTAAACCTTCCATTCTAAGACTCTCTTCTTAATGGGGGGGAATTATACCAGAGCAACCAATTCTTTACAAATTATGTTTTTTTTGCACTGGATAGATATTGCAAGTAAAGAGATGACAATTTTGTAAAAGTCTAAAACGACGTCATTGCGAGCGAAGCGAAGCAATCTCGTGGAGCATAACCATCTGAAGTTATTAGATTGCTTTGTTGTCTGCCACAGATATAGGCGGAACACCCCCTTAAATCCCCCTTTGAAGGGGGTTAGGGGGATGTCATCAAGGGG
>JAYEFR010000089.1:0-3525 GCA_034716155.1 Thermodesulfobacteriota bacterium | reverse complement strand
GGGCGTATACGGGAGAGATTTATGAGAGGTATGTAGCATTATTAAATGGGTCTAGATTGACTGCATTAACACAGAGAAGAATCAGCGATTACATAAATGCATTCGACATAGCAGGATTTGTGCATTCGATGGAGATTTCGAGAGGAAGGCACGGCAGGACAAAGATAGTCAAAATCCCCGATTACATCAAGTTGATAAAGGCAGAACTTGAGAATAGCATGGTGATTGTATGACACCCACCTATAAAATCCTTGAGGAAATATATCTATTCCGTGATTCCTTTTATACATCAACCAGTTTGATGACAGTGCATCCCCGCCGTGCAGTTCAGAATGCCAACTTTTGTCTTACAAGGGAAGGTGTAGTTGAGCATATAAGCCATCGTGGATACAGGGTGGTCGATGCAGGAAAGCTTAAAAAATTCATAAATAACATTCCCCTATTCATGTTAAGGATGCAGGAACATTATGCCAAGCGGAGTAGTGTTAATAAGTTAAAGAAAAAGAGGGTGATATAGATGAAACAATATGAAATAAAACCATTAGTGGGGCTGGCTGGCTTGCTGGCATTTGCATTTGCAATGTTTTCAATCCAGTCCGACGACAGTATTTTGAAGTTGTACGGTGCTGTATCCTTTTTGATATTCATGTTACTCATGGTGTATTTATTCTCTATGATAAATAGCAGGCGGGTGATACTTCTGTATGTGCTGTTGATTGTGGTGTCCGTACTGGATAGTTATATGATGTGCATTATATTTGCAGTTGTGTTGCTTATCTATATTATTGGGCTTGCATTTAAGTATGTGATGGGATGCGGAACGGAGGGGAAATGAAAGATGAACTTTTGCACTACTATTATGACAGCAGAGAAGTATTTGTTGTAGATTTTGACCCAAAGAAGGTAAGGATAGAACAAACAGATGGAATGGTGAGGTTTATTAAGAAGATAAAAATGAATGAAGAAATCGAAGATATAATAAAAATTGCAGAAGCATTGGAAGCATTTAAAGTTAAGGTATATGCAAGAATGAACAGAGGGGATAAAGAGTTTGATGATTTTGTGATGAAGAATGCACCATGTAACTATGATATCCAAGGTATAATACAAAAACTCAAAAAGGAGGAAAAATGAAACAACATGGCAGATGCCCACCCGCCCATTTTGTCTCCAACTTTTTGTGCAATTTGGGCATCTGTCTCCTGTTCAGTGAGGTAAGAAAAAGAGAAGGGGTAATAAAATGAGTCACAGTAGTAAAACAAAAATGATTGCGAGAAGAAAAGCAATTAAGAAATTTAAAAAGGGTTTTCCCAATGATGTTGATAAGTCAGTAGTAACTGGCTTTAATAGGGGATTTAATATGGGGTGGGAGTTCCATAAAAAGAAGTTGAAAAATGAGGTGCAATAGATGAATTTTAAAGACATGACTGATAAAGTGATATGCGGAGATTGTTTGGAGGTGATGAAAGATATACCAAGTAAATCAATAGATTTGACAGTAACAAGTCCACCATATGATAACCTAAGAGATTATAAGGGCTATAACTTTGATTTTGAGGGGTTAGCAAACGAGTTATTCAGAACTACAAAAGATAGGGGCGTTGTTGTATGGGTGGTTGGTGATGCCACGATAAATGGGAGTGAGACAGGGACAAGTTTTAGGCAAGCATTATTCTTTAAAGAAATTGGCTTTAATTTACATGATACGATGATATATGCATGTAATAAACCACCATTAACTCATAAAAGATATGAACAAAGTTTTGAGTATATGTTTGTTTTTATAAAAGGAAATATAAAGACATTTAATCCTATTCTAAAAAAGAATGAGTATGTAGGACAAAATTCTATAAGAAATGGAAATTGGGCTTCTGGAAAAGATAATTCAGCTATGAGACAAAGAGAAGAGAAAAAAAATGTTAAGGAATATGGAATAATTAACAATATTTGGTATTATGAAACAGGAGGAAATAAAACAACCAAAGATAAAATTGCTTTTGAACACCCAGCAATATTTCCCGAAAAACTCGTAGAGGACCATATAAAATCATGGAGCAACGAAGGGGATATTGTTCTTGACCCTTTTCTTGGAAGTGGAACAACAGCAAAGGTTGCAAAGAAACTTAAAAGAAAATATATTGGAATTGATATAAGTGAAGAATATTGCAAACTTGCAAGATTAAGGGTTGGTGGACAAAAGAAAGTTGGGTTTGAAAAATGTAAAAAACTGGAGGCGTTTGAATGAAGGATGTAGAACTCAATAAGAAAGTTATCGGGGTAGTCTATGTATACAGGGAAAAAGGCAAAAATAAAATTATATTTGTGCCAAAAGATGCAGAGAAAAGAGCAATTTCTTTCAGAAGTACAACTGCGTTACTCAATCATCTTGGTGGTTGCTATAATGCTCCGCTATCAGTAAGGCGTTCTGTCTGTGAGTATGTAGGAAACGAATTATTAAAGTTGAGAAGGGAACAAGCACATCATAAGGTGAAAGAATGATTCCCGATTCATTGGAAGCATTGACGGAAAGATGGAAAAATGTTTTGTTTGACCACTTCAAGCAGGATATAGAGGATACGGCACTGGAGGGCAAGAAGAGCATTTACATTAACTGGTTCGTTCTGGACGAGTATGACAGCGGTCTTGCATCGTTCGTGTTACGGAGACCTGCGACTGCCCTGCTTGCGGGCGGGGCTGCATTGAAGGAAATAGATGTATCGGCAGATGCCAACACTATCCAGAACATAAGAATAACTGACCTTCCCGAAGTGGCAAAGCGTGACATATCGTTTATAAGGGTTGCACATATGGGTTCTCTTATATCGGTTGACGGCATAGTGAGGAAAGTCACAGAGGTCAAACCCAAGATAGTGGACGGGGCATTTCAATGTCTCCGGTGTGGTGTGGTGATAAAAGTTCCGCAAGAGGGGGATGTGGTGAGAGAGCCATTGATGTGTTATGAAGACCAGGGGGGATGCGGAAGAAAGACGACTTTCAAGCTTCTTAAAGAGGAAACGGAGTATATAGACAGCCAGAAAATCCAGGTGCAGGAGAATCCAGAGGGAATGCGTGGTCAACCGCAGAGCATAGTCGTGTATCTTGAGGATGACATCGCAGGCACGATATTCCCAGGCGACAGGGTAACGGTGAGCGGTATAATGACGGGAAAGACGAGATGGGCGGGCAAGAAGTCGTTCACCACTCTCGGTAAAATTATAGAGGGTGTATCGGTAGTGTGCAAGGAATACGCATTCGAGGAGATAGATATCAGTCCTGAAGATGAAAAGATGATTAAAGAAACTGCAAAAGACCCTTTCATATACGATTCACTTGTCAATTCCATAGCACCGACAATACACGGCATGAGGAAGGAGAAGGAGGCAATGCTTCTGCAATTGTTTGGGGGAGTGCCGAAGGTAATGCCCGACAAGACCAGAATAAGGGGAGATATGCACATACTTCTCGTTGGAGACCCTGGAATGGCAAAGAGTCAGTTAGCAAATTACATCGCCAAACTAGCACCCC
>JAYEFR010000088.1:0-3541 GCA_034716155.1 Thermodesulfobacteriota bacterium | reverse complement strand
CGAAAGAAAGCAGATTGAAACGCTTCCCTTCTCAGAGTTGGAAAAATGGATAGAAAGGAATGGCACTTATACTGATGGTGTAATATTTGCTTTTGGAGGTATAACAGAGGGTGTTAAAGCATACATTAGAGGAAAAGAGATCCCCCATATATTTCTGAACAGAACCCTTGAAGGAGAGAACTACATTTCATGTAATAATTTCAAGGGGATGCTGAGGCTAGGGAAATATCTTTTCAGCAGAGGATATACCAGGATTGGTTACCTGGGTTGCAGCACTATTCCTGTTAATGAAGATCGACTCAGAGGCTACTATACTGCCATTTTAGAGAAAGGAAAGATTAACGACAAACTGGTGTATATAGTTAAATCCATAGAGGATGTAACCCCTGAGGTCGCACGGTTTTTTATCAATAATGGATGCGATGCGATTATGGCATTTAACGATAATTTTGCAATAAGGTTGATCACATCTCTTTCTGAGACAGGCAAAGATGTTCCTCATGATATTGCGATTACAGGGTTCGATAATTCGCCGATGAGGAAGCTCTTCAAGCCTTCTATAACCACCATCAGCCTTTCTACCTATGAGATGGGTTTCCTTGCCGGGCGATGGTTGAGGGATAATATTCAGCATAGGCAGGCGAGAACGCTACGGCTTGAGGTAAATGGATCATTAGTAGAGGGGGATTCAGTAATGACTAAGAGGAAAGATAATGACGAAGAGCAAGGCTGAAAGACAAAAGGTAGCGCTTGTTACAGGGTCTACTTCCGGAATTGGAAAGGCTATCGCCTTTTCCTTGGCAAGGCAAGGTTTTTCCTTGATAATAAATGGTCGCAGAGGAAAAGAAAAGGTTAGAGATATAATAAACAAGATTAGGCAATTGAATAGAAGAGAAGATTCCTGCCTGTATATAAGAGGCGATATTTCTAAAGAGACGGTGAGGGCCAGGATTGTAAACACAATAAATGAGGCCTATGGTCATCTCAACATCTTTGTAAATAATGCAGGGATTACCACACAAGGGCGTAAAGATATCTTAGAATTGAGACAGGGAGATATTCTCAAGGTCTTGGGTGTGAATCTTGTGGGCCCTCTTCTTTTGACATCGGCCCTCTCCATGCTGATGTGTGATAGTGAGGAAACAAATTATATCATAAATATCTCGTCTATTTCTGCCTACACTGCCTCGACAAACAGGGCTGACTATTGTCTCTCCAAGGCAGGGATGTCGATGATGACAAAACTTTTTGCAGCAAGGTTAGCTGAGCATAATGTAAGGGTTTTCGAGATTCGTCCCGGGATTATTCACACCGATATGACAAAGGCAGTGCATGCGAGATATGACAGGCTTATAAATGATGGATTGCTTCCTATATCCAGATGGGGAGAGCCTGAAGATATTGCCTCGGTGGTTGTCTCTATTTCTAAGGGTTATTACAGCTACTCCACTGGAGAGGTGATCAATATTGATGGGGGATTTCACTTGAGGAGACTTTAGGTATGATAAAAAAAGGCTATCTAGATATATACAAAAGAAAGATTCCCTTAGTAAATACCTCTGTTGCAGTTGTCGGTTCAGGAGCGGCCGCACTCAATGCAGCAGTACATCTTAAAAGGTTTGGCATCGATGATATTATAATAGTTACAGAAGGACTTGGAGCTGGAACCTCTGCAAATGCAGGATCTGATAAACAGACCTACTACAGGTTGAACCCGGAGCATGGCACCCCGGATAGTGTACATTCCATGGCTGAAGATCTTTTTAGTGATGGGTGTATGCATGGCGATATTGCGCTTGTAGAAGCAGCCCTTTCACTTCGTGAATTTTATCACCTTGTTGAATTAGGCGTGCCTTTTCCTCATAGCAAATACGGGGACTATGTTGGATTCAAGACTGATCACGATCTCAAATCTCGTGGGACCTCAGCCGGGCCACGAACATCCATAATGATGTATGAGTGTCTACTTAAAGAGGCAAGGCTTCTCAATATTCCAGTAAAGGATAATACCAAAATAATCGAGATATTAACTGCAGATGATGGTGGAGAAAAAAAGGTAACAGGTCTGATTGCTGTTGAAAAAGAAAACGTTTTAGATGAAAGATTCGGTCTTATTATAATTAAAGCGGATTATGTAGTGTATGCTACCGGTGGGCCGGGAGCGCTCTATGAAGATAGTATATATCCGGTCTCCCAGGTTGGTTCTTCAGGGATTGCGCTGAAGGCCGGCGCGGTTGCACAAAATCTTACAGAGTCTCAATTTGGCATTGCCTCAAAGGGATTTTCCTGGAATCTCTCAGGCAGTTATCAGCAGGTATTACCTCGATACATTTCCAGAGGAGCCTATGGGAGTGAAGAGAGAGAATTCTTAACGGATTATTTTCCATCCCCTGAAATCCTTATAGAGGCGCAGTTTTTAAAGGGATATCAATGGCCCTTTGACATCAGAAAGATCTCAAACTTTGGTTCTTCCTCTATCGATCTTCTTGTCTATTATGAAACCAAGGTACGCAAAAGAAGGGCATTTCTGGATTTTACCAGGAATCCGACCTATCCGGGGTTTGATTTCTCAATAAATAGCCTGCCCGATATTGTAAAAGGATACCTTGAAAGCTCCGGAGCCATATCTGATACCCCGGCGGGTAGATTAAAAGACATGAATGCACCTGCTTACGAGACATTTCTACAAGATGGAATCGATCTTGAAAAAGAACCCATTGAGATTGCTGTATGCAATCAGCATTGTAACGGAGGTTTAAGGGGATCCATATGGTGGGAATCAAATATAAGGAATCTTTTTCCTGTAGGCGAGGTGAATGGGTCCCATGGGATATACAGGCCCGGAGGCAGTGCGCTCAATTCCACCCAGGTGGGATCCTTAAGGGCATCCCAGATGATTGCCGTCAGGATAAATGAGGGAAGGTCTTTTAGCCGGATGGAATTTTTGGAGACAGCCAGGGAAAGACTACATGAAAGGCTGGAGGAATTTCAGGCAATGCTTACACGACCCAAAAAGATCGATCCTTTTGTGGAGAGAAAAGAGATTCAAGGAAGAGTGTCAAAGACCTTGGGAATTATAAAAAGCGCAGGAGGGATAAAGCGTTTTCTTGAGGAGAATCACAATATGCTTAATATCCATAAAGAGGCTGGGATTACAGATAAGCGCTATCTTTTATACTTCCTTGAAAATGAGGATCTCCTTGTAACAGAAAGACTTTTCCTTGAAGCTAATAAAGAGATAATAACCAGGATAGGCAAGGGAAGGGGATCATACATTATTGGAGATATTGGGGATGTCTTTATCTTGGATGACTCAGGAAAGATCAAGGAGATCAATGTCAAAAAGTGCGATGATAGATTCAATAAAGAAATCCTGGAGATTGGTATAGATAAATCAGGGGAGGTACTCAAGAGATTTGTAGATGTGCGGCCAATCCCGGATGATAAGCACTGGTTCGAAAAGGTGTGGTGCGATTACAGGTCAGGAGAAATATTTAAATAAATTAAGATAAATCTTGTAAGGAGTAAGGAATGGTTAAAA
>JAYEFR010000087.1:0-3549 GCA_034716155.1 Thermodesulfobacteriota bacterium | reverse complement strand
ATTAGCAGTGCCGTAAGAAAAATACCTGCAAAAAATCTGGGTGATAAAGTCATGAGTTTCCTCCTAAGTGTTGCACTTAATTATTGAACTGAGTAACACATTTTGATTCTATACCATATATTGAGATATTTGTACAATTAAATTCCTCCATCTTGGTTTAGATTTTACCGATTTTTTTAGGAGCTCGGCGTATTTTATGGAAAAACCCATAAGAATGAACTACAATCTGTTGTGTGGCGAACAGCTAAAATGAGATATCACTTATGTGTGCTCCGTGTTTCATTGTATGGCACCTTGCTTCCTTTACATGTCCCCTGTAAACTGTTATTTTATTATTAGATGAAAAGGCTATTGATGCTATCCTTTTTAACCGTGCTTATCTTATATGCAGTACAGGGCCTGGCCGGCCAGGACCATTGTGTATCCTCTGTCTCCAGTGTTTACGACAGCAACCGGCAACACATATTCACCATTGAAGATGGCAACGTTTACGACAGTGAATATAACCTAAGATATCGTATCAAAGACGGCAGAGTTCTTGATAAGGATTGGAAGCCTATATACAGAATTAAAGATGACAAAGTATATGATAAAGACTGGAATCTGAAATACAGGATTGAAGATGACAGAGTTTATGATAAGGATTACCGCTTAAAATTCAGGCTGGATGAGCAATAATTCTTAATCCACCCAGGTATTGCACTTAATTATTGAATCATCTAGACATATCATAGGCGTCAGATCACTTCAGAAATACAAATATTGGAACGCTTCTGGCAAATAATTTGATCGATTTGTTACCTATATGCTACCTGTTAATAATCATAGATATCTGGAAATTGGTATAACTCCTTGAAATTACAAGAGCCAGCGATCGGGGTTGAACCGATGACCTGCTGATTACGAATCAGCTGCTCTACCACTGAGCTACGCTGGCACTGAAATGGATTTTACACATACGGCAAGAGCTGTCAATTGTTTAACCGCAGAAAACATCTCAAAGGGGATTTTTTTAAGATTGTGCCCTTCTATAAGATCTGGCTTAAGAACTGCTTGGTACGTTCATGCGTGGGGTTTGCAAAAAAATCTTCTGTAGAGGCTTCTTCGAGGATGCGGCCTTCATCCATGAATATGATCCTGTCTGCCACCTCTCTTGCAAAGCCCATTTCGTGGGATACAACCACCATGGTCATGCCCTCTTTGGCCAGAGTTACCATGACATCCAATACCTCACCAATCATTTCAGGATCAAGGGCGGATGTCGGTTCGTCAAACAACATGATCTTTGGCTGCATAGCTAAAGCCCTTGCTATGGCAACACGCTGCTGCTGTCCACCGGAGAGTTTGGTCGGGTACTCATTGGCCTTTTCGAGTATTCCAACCTTTTTGAGTAGTTCGACGGAAATTTCTTTAGCCTCTGCTTTTGACCTTTTGCGGACTACAACCTGTGCGAGTGAGAGGTTTCCAATCACGGTCTTATGTGGAAAGACGTTAAAGGATTGAAAGACCATACCAACCTCTTCACGGACCTTGTTGATATCGGTCTCGGAATCGTTAATATCCATACCATCGACAATGATACGGCCGGCATTTATTTCCTCTAACTTATTTATTGAACGGAGGAGTGTGCTCTTGCCCGAACCGCTCGGCCCAATAATAACCACCTTCTCGCCATCATATACATCCAGAGAAATCTTATCCAAGGCCTTCAACTGCCCAAAATACTTTACCACATCTCTTAATTCAACCATCTTGTGGCGTTCATTTGTTGACACTGATCTTCTCCTCCATTACGCTGACGAGCTTTGAGAAAAATAAGGTGATGATCAGATATATAAGCGCAATAATTGTGTAGGTCTCAAAATAGGAAAATGTCCATGCAGCATATTCCCTGCCTCTTCTAAGGAGATCTGATACAGCAAGGATAGAGACAAGGGATGAATCTTTAAGCAGGGCAACAAATTCATTGCCGATAGGAGGCAAGATAGTCTTTACTGCCTGAGGAAGAATAACATGATACATGGTCTGCGATGAGGTCATGCCCAGTGACCGGGCCGCCTCCATCTGCCCTTTGGAGATAGATTGAATGCCGGCACGGAATATCTCCCCCATATAGGCACCATAACAGATGCTCATTGCAATAACCGCACTTGTAATATCAGGTACATGCACTAACCGGCCAAGGGCATAATAGATATAAAAGAGCTGAACCAAAAGAGGGATGCCACGGATTACCTCCACATACAATGAGGCAATCCCATTAATGATCCTGTTAGAGGATACCCTCCCCAAACCTGTAAAGAGACCGATAACCAAGGCAAGCAGAATCGACTCAACGGTTACCTGGAAGGTTACCAGAATCCCATCCGGCACAAAGGCTACAATCTCCCTGTAGGGATCTGGCTTTGTAAGTGTTAAATATACAATAATAGCAATGGCGCCAAAGAATGCGATCCTCCATGCTGTAAACAAACCCACATCTTTTTTCGTGGGTATTGCCGCGCCATCGCCAATATCTATAGTGGTTTGTTTTGAATCTTCCGAATCTTTAGCTCTATCTGTTATCTCAGCCACTTTTCCTCTAACTGTTTATCAATACCCTTTTTCTTAGCAGCGCTGATACCCTTGTTGATCAGATCGAGCAGGTCTTTATTACCTTTCTTTACAACAATACCATAAAACTCATTTGTAAACGGCCCGCCTACTATCATGAATTTCTCTTTGTATTCCTTTTTCTGTAAGGCATAATTAGCTGCTACGGGTGTATCGCACACAACACCACTAATACGACCGACTGCCATATCTTCAAATGCAAGGCCTATTTCATCATAATTTTTGAGTTCAACACCTGCTGTTTTCTCGATTTCAATTGCGCCTGTAGTGGCGATCTGGGAGCCAACTTTTTTGCCTTTCATGTCCGCCAGGGTGGTTACCCCCTTGAGCGTCTTAGGCACCACAAGGATCTGGCCTGCATTAAAATATGGATCGGATAATGCGTATTTCTTCTTGCGCTCTTTTGTAATGGTCACAGAAGAAATGATCGCATCATACTTGCCGCCTGCCAAACCAGAAAAGATTCCATCCCATGCAGTATTCTTAAACACCGCTTTGAACCCGGCCTCCTTGGCAACAGTATTCATAAAATCGATATCATAGCCAACAATGTCCTTGCTTATATTCACCATCTCCATGGGTGGCCATGTCGCATCCGTAGCAACAACAACTGTGCGCACCTCCTCTGCTGCCAGACAAAAACCAGGCATCAAGACCATCATGCAAAAGCCCACAAATAAACCTGCCATCAAACGATAACCTTTCATAATCTTCCTCCTCTATGTAGTCTTAACCTAAATATAACTTATTCCCACGACTTTTGAAAAGTACCATAATATAACAACCCCGTCTAGCGCAATAATACAATGGTAACTACTCAGGTGGATAGGCTGTAGGCTGAAGAAAATTTAGGAAAAGCAGGAATATTGCCTTCGGCGAACTCAGTCGAACCGTTTTTCCGCCAAAGCGCCGCAAGCGTGTTTTTCGGGTACCTTC